>CBDTZB010000077.1:0-8588 GCA_965364795.1 uncultured Nocardioides sp. | reverse complement strand
CGACCAGCAACGAGGCCGAGTTCCAGCGGGCCGAGGAACGTACGGCGCACAACTACCACCCCCTCCCGGTCGTGGTCGCCCACGCCGAGGGCGCGTGGATGACGAACGTCGATGGCAGTCGTTACCTCGACCTGCTCGCCGGTTACTCCGCCCTGAACTTCGGGCACTCCCACCCGACCCTGATCGCGACCGCCCACGAACAACTCGACAAGGTCACTTTGACCAGCCGCGCGTTCGTGCACGACCAGTTCGCCGACTTCTGCGCCAAGCTCGGCGACCTGTGCGGCAAGGAACTCGTGCTGCCGATGAACACCGGCGCCGAGGCCGTTGAGACCGCCATCAAGGTCGCCCGAAAGTGGGGCTACGAGGTCAAGGGTGTCGGCCACGACCGCGCCAAGATCATCGTGGCCAGCGGCAACTTCCATGGCCGGACCACCACCATCGTCGGCTTCTCCGACGACCCCGACGCTCGCAACAACTTCGGCCCCTTCGCGCCCGGTTTCACCACCGTCTCCTACGGCAACCTCGACTCCCTCGAGGCCGCCATTGACGAGGACACCGTGGCCGTCCTGATCGAGCCCATCCAGGGTGAGGGCGGCGTGGTCATCCCGCCCGCCGGGTACCTGCAGGGCGTCCGGGACCTGTGCACCAAGAACAACGTGCTCTTCGCCGCCGACGAGATCCAGGCCGGCCTCGGTCGCACCGGACGCACCTTCGCCTGCGACCACGAGGATGTCGTCCCGGACATCTACATCCTCGGCAAGGCGCTTGGGGGCGGCATCATTCCCGTCTCCGCGATCGCCGCGAACCGCGATGTGCTCGGCGTCCTCAAGCCGGGACAGCACGGCTCGACCTTCGGCGGCAACCCGCTCGCCTGCGCAGTCGGGTCGGCGGTGGTGGACCTGCTCGCCACCGGAGACTTCCAGCGCCGGGCCACTGAGATGTCGGTGCTTCTGCAGGAGAAGCTCGAATCGATGATCGGTGCTGGCGTGGTCGGCGTCCGGGTCCGCGGTCTGTGGGCCGGCGTCGACATCGACCCGTTGGTCGGCACCGGCCGCGAGGTCTGCGAGAAGTTGATGGCCCGCGGCGTGCTCGCCAAGGACACCCACGGCTCCACGATCCGGCTCGCCCCGCCGCTCGTGATCTCCGAGGAAGACCTGATGTGGGGTCTGGACCAGCTCGCCGCGATCGTCGCCGGCGAGTAGTCCTCCGACCAGCTCGAACAGGGCGGTCTAGGACGTCAGGCCGCCCTCGGACGACAGGGCGGACCGCACGATGGGATTGTCCAAGGCGGCCGTTCCGGTCTTCAGCGCCCGGAACAGTTGCGCGGGGCGGCCACGGCCCTGGCCGCGGAACTCGCCCTCAATAACGGCCACGAAGTCGCCTCCGCTCGTGCGGAGTTTGCGCTGGAAGTTGCCAGGGTCCAGGGCGATGCCCCAGACCGATTCGTAGACAGCCCGCAACTCCGCCAGCGTGAACCGGTCGGGGAGAAAAGCCGTAGCGATCGCGGTGTACTCGAGTTTCGAGCGCAACCGGGCCACGGCGTCGTCGCCACGTCAACAGCGACGTAGAAGACGGGATCATCGCTGCGGTACGTCATCGCCGCCACATTAGTTGTCAGGCTGACACATAGCCACTGCCCCGGAGACGAAGCCGCGGCCTACGCCATCGGCGCGACAGCCTCGACCAACGCCGGCAGTGAGATCGCGAGCATCACGTCCAACTCCTCGCGGGTGACGCCGGTCGGGTCTGCGGCCCAGGCTAGGACGACCTCTTCGACCATGGCCGCCCAGCCCCGCACCAGCAACCGGACCCGGGGGGTGTCCGGGAAGTCGTGGCTGCCGCCGGCGGCGTCCTCGAGGAAGATCCGGTCGGTCAGCACCGCGCGGGCCTCGTCGTAGATCTCCCTCAGGGTCTCGTTGCCGCCGGACGCACCGCGCACCAGGGAGATGTATCCGCGGTAGTTGGCGATGACGTAGTCGGCGTAGGCACTCATCGAGGCAAGCAATCGCTCGGCCGGGTCCCCCTCGACGGGCGGCGCAGTTTGGGTCACGAGGTCGTCCACGGCTCGGCGTACGACGGCCTCATGGAAGGCGTGTTTGTTGCCGAAGTAGTGGTAGAGCAGCCCGCGAGAGATCCCGGCCTCCTCGGCCAGGACGTCGATGGAGAGCTCATCGAGGGACCGGTCGGCGAGCAACCGCACCCCCAGATCGAGCAACTGGGAGCGGCGCTCTTCTGGGGAGAGTCGGACTCGTGCGGCGGACGTCACGTAGGACACTCTATTGACACTCATTCAATAAAGCCAATAGCCTGCACCTATGAATCTTCGCCAGGTCGACACCCTCATCGTCGGAGCCGGCTTCGCCGGGCTCTGCGCCGCCATCAAGCTTGACGAGGACGGCGAGCGCGACTTCGTCGTGATCGAGAAGGGCTCCGACGTCGGCGGGACCTGGCGCGACAACACCTACCCGGGCGCTGCCTGCGACGTCCCCAGCCAGCTCTACTCCTACTCCTTCGCCCCGAACCCCGACTGGTCGATGTCGTTCTCCCCGCAACCGGAGATCCAGGCCTACATCCGCAAGACCGCCGAGCAGTCCGGGACGCTGGACCGCTTCACCTTCGACACCACCGTCGAGGAGATGCGGTGGGACGAGCAGTCGCAGCGCTGGCTGGTAAGCACCGCCGGCCCCAACGGCACCGAGGAGTACGCCGCCCGCACCGTGATCAGCGCCGCCGGTGGACTGTCGGCCCCGAAGATGCCCGAGATCGAGGGCATCGACGACTTCGCCGGCGAGATCTTCCACTCCGCCGAGTGGGACCACGACGCCGACCTGACCGGCAAGCGCGTGGCCGTTATCGGCACCGGAGCCTCGTCGATCCAGATCGTCCCGGTCATCTCGAAGACCGTTGCGCACCTCGACGTCTACCAGCGCACCGCCCCCTACGTCATCCCCCGCAACGACCGCACCTACTCCAAGTTCGAGAAGGCCGCCCTGCGCCACGTGCCGGGCCTGCAGGCGGCGTACCGCACCGCTATCTACTGGGCTCGCGAGGGTTACGTCCCCGGGTTCACCTTGGCCCCGAAGCTTGCGATGCCCGCGCAGAAGATGGCGCTGGCCAACATCAAGAAGGGCATCGCGGACCCCGCCCTGCGCGAGAAGGTCACTCCGACCTTCCAGATCGGCTGCAAGCGGATCCTGATCTCCAACACCTACTACCCGGCCCTGGCCCAGGACAACGTCGATGTCGTCACCAACCCCATCGCCAAGGTGACCCCGACCGGCATCGTCACCGCCGACGGCACCGAGCGCGAGATCGACGTGCTGATCGTGGCGACCGGGTTCTTCACCACCGAGTTGCCCATCACCGACACCATCGTTGGCCGCACCGGCGAGACCCTGGCCGGCCGCTGGGCCCGCACGGGCATGTCAGCCTACAAGGGCACCGCTGTCCCCGACTTCCCAAACCTGTTCTTCATCGTCGGACCCAACACCGGCTTGGGCCACTCGAGCATGGTCTTCATGATCGAGGCCCAGGTGACCTACATCCGCAAGGCGATCGCGGCGATGCGCGCCCACGACTACGGGACCGTCGAGGTGACCGAAACAGCCGAACGCGAGTGGAGCGGTGACATCCAACGCCGGATGAAGCGCACCGTGTGGAGCACCGGTGGCTGCGCGTCGTGGTACCTCGACGCCCACGGCAACAACACCACCCTGTGGCCCCGCACCACCTTCGCGTTCCGTGGCGCGACCGCCGAGTTCGACATCAAGGCCTACTCCGTCGAGGCCGCAACCACCTCCCCCGTCATCGACGCCAAGACCCCCCAGGAGACCTCCGCATGAAGACTCTCGACAACAAGGTCATCGTCATCACCGGCGCCGGCTCCGGGATCGGCCGCGCCCTGGCGCTGAACTGCGCCGGCCGTGGATCGCTGCTGGCTCTCTCCGACGTCGACGACGCCGGCCTCTCCGAGACCGTCAGGCTGCTCCGTGCCGCCGCACCGCACTGCGAGGTCCACACGGCCCACCTCGACGTGGCCGACCGCGCCTCCTTCACGGCGTACGCCGGCACCGTCGCGGAGCGCTTCGGCCGCGTTAACGTCATCATCAACAACGCTGGCGTTGGGCTGTCCGGGGACTTCAACGACCTCAACTACGCCGACATGGACTGGATCACCGACATCAACTTCTGGGGTGTCGTCCACGGCACCAAGGAGTTCCTGCCGCACCTGATTGCCTCCGGTGACGGGCACGTGGTGAATCTGTCGTCCTTGTTCGGTCTGGTGTCCATGCCGGGGCAGTCGCTCTACAACGCTGCGAAGTACGCCGTTCGCGGCATGACCGAGGCGCTGCGTGAGGAGATGCTCATCGCGGGTCACCCCGTCGGCGTCACCTGTGTCCACCCCGGCGGCATCAAGACCGCGATCGTCCGAAACGCCCGCGTCTCCGATCAGGAAGACAAGGCCGCCACGGCGAAACTCTTCGACGAGAAGCTCGCGAAGATGACCCCCGACCGCGCCGCCGAGATCATCGTCAAGGGCATCTTGAGCAACAAGGCCAGGGTTCTGGTGGGGCTCGACGCCCACGCCGTCCACACTCTCGCCAAGTTCACCGGGTCGCGCTACCAGGACATCATCGCCAAGAGGTCGAAGAAGCTGCTGCCACCGAAGGTCAAGGCGGTCTGATCCTCCGCTCCGCTGGTTGAGGAGGGACGAAGTCCCGTCTCGAAACCCCGCCAGCACGAAGTGAGATCCTGACGCGGTGAGCTTCTCCTTCGGTGATCCGATCCGGATCGAAACCACGAAGTGGGACGGCAGCCCCCACTGGGTGCACCCGGGGCAGTACGTCGGCGCCGACGACCTCGGCGTGTGGGTCGGCTTCCCGACCGGCACCCACCACTGGCGGCCAGGCTTGGCGTACGACAGCCGGGTGGGATCGGTGACGCTGCTCCCGCATAACGACTGGTGCGCGATGACCTTCCACGCGCCAGGCATCTGGGCCGACGTCTACGTCGATCTCGCCACTCCCACCACCTGGGAGGGGACGACCGCTCGACTCATCGATCTGGACCTCGACGTGGTCCGGCGCAGCGACGGATCGATCTATCTCGACGACGAGGATGAGTTCGAGCAGCACCGTGTCCAACTGGGCTATCCCGACGACGTCGCCTCTCGGATCCGCGACCGCGCCGCCACCCTCCAGCGCGACCTGGCCGCGGGTCGGGGAGCGTTCGACGGTCGTTCGCAATCCTTCCTCCACCAGGCTTCTGTGCTTGGCTGAGTCCTGTGCGGATCGAATTCACCTCCTCCGCCACTCCCACCCTTGGGGTCGAGTGGGAGTTCGCCCTTGTCGACCGCCGCACCCGCGATCTACGCAACGACGCCGCCGACCTCTTCGCCCGAGCCAAGCCGAAGCTCGAACACCCGACCCGGGTCCACGAGGAACTGCTCCGCAACACCATCGAGATCGTCACCGGGATCTGCCCCACGGTGGCCGGCGCGATGACAGATCTGCGCCGCACGCTGGAGGTCGTCGTGCCAGCCGGGGACGCGTTGGGTCTTGACCTGTACGGCGCCGGAACCCACCCCTTCGCGTCGTGGACCGAGCAGCAACTCAGCGCTGGCGATCGGTACGCCGAGCTCATCAACCGCACCCAGTGGTGGGGCCGCCAGATGCTTATCTGGGGTGTCCACGTCCACGTAGGGATGTCCGAGAGGGACCGGGTGCTCGCCGTACAGACCGCGTTGTTGCGGTACTACCCACACTTCCAGGCACTCTCCGCGTCCTCCCCCATTTGGGGTCACCACGACACGGGCTACGCCTCGACGCGAGCGCTGATGTTCCAGCAACTTCCCACAGCCGGGCTGCCCTTCCACTTCGATCAGTGGAACGACTACGAACGGTACGCCGCCGACCTGTTCAAGACCGGGGTGATCGACGAGCTCACCGAGATCCGGTGGGACCTGCGCCCCGCACCCCACCTCGGCACCCTCGAGAACCGCATCTGCGACGGCATGTCCACCTTCGAGGACCTTGCGGCCGTGGTGGCTCTGACCCAGTGCCTGGTGGTGGACCTCGACGAGCGGATGGCCGCCGGTGAGGTGTTGCCCACGATGGCGCCCTGGCACGTCCAGGAGAACAAGTGGCGCGCTGCTCGCTACGGCCTCGACGCGATCGTCATCGTCGACGCCGAGGGTGAAGAACGTTTGATCACCGACGACCTGCGCGATGAACTCGAACGGCTCGCTCCCCTCGCCGACCGCCTAGGTTGTGCGGCGGAACTGGCCTCGGTCCGGGATCTGATGGAGCGCGGCCCGTCCTACCTCCGGCAGCGAGCGGTGGCCGAGCGAACCGACGGCGATCTCATCGCGGTGGTCGACTCGGTGGTCGCCGAACTCCGCACGTCGCTCGGGTCCTAAGCCCGCCCTGTCCCGGCTTTCCCCGCCCTAGCCCGGGGTTCCGGTTGTGGCCTGCGTCACGACAGGCGAGGATCGACCTCTCGCTTCCCGACGAAGGGCTCCTCGTGGTGACTCCGATCGATCCGACCTCGGCCGCATTCCTGCTTGCCGAGAACCGCAACATGCCGATGCACGTCGGTGGTCTGCAACTGTTCAAGAAGCCCGAGGGTGCCGGGCGCAACTATGTCCGCGAGATGTACGAAGCCATGCGCGACCCCGAAGAGATCGCCCCACTGTTCCTCAAGCACCCGCACCGGTCGGTGAAGACCGGGGGCCAACTCGTGTGGCGCCCCGACGAACAGTTCGACATCGAGCACCACGTCCGGCACAGCGGGCTACCCAAACCCGGCCGGGTTCGTGAGTTGCTGGAGTTGTGCTCCCGCCTGCACAGCACGCGACTGGCCTGGGAGCGCCCGTTGTGGGAAGCCACGGTCATCGAGGGCATGCGAGACGGACGCGTCGCGCTCTACACGAAGATGCACCACGGCCTCGTCGACGGCATCTCCGCCTCGCGGCTCCTGCAGAGTTCGCTGACCACCGACCCCGCCAAGCGCGGCATGCCCGCCCCGTGGGCCGCCCGCGGGCCGGCGAAGGTGAAGAAGGAACTCACCTCAGCCGAGAAGAGCCTGGCGGCAGTTCCCATCTCAGCCCTCCGGACGGCGTACGGCATCAGCGCGGAAGCGGCCGGTATGCCGGGCGCCCTAGTCAAAACGATCTCCAAGGGCCTGCGCAACGAGACCTCCGCGCTGTCCCTCTACGCCCCTCGGACGCTGTTCAACCAGAACATCACCGGCGCCCGCCGGTTCGCTGCCGACGACTGGCCCATCGAGCGGTTGCGCCGGATCGGCAAGTCCACCGGCACCACGCTGAACGATGTCGTGCTGGCCATGTGCTCAGGCGCGATCCGCGCCTACCTCCTCGAACTCGACGCACTCCCCTCGGCTCCGCTGGTAGCCATGGTTCCGGTGGGGTTGAACGCCAAACAGTCCCAGATCGCTAGCTCGGAGGGTGGCAACGCGGTCGGATCGGTCATGGTGCAACTGGCCACCGACCTCCACGACCCCGCGAAGCGTCTCTCAACGATTCACAGATCGATGAAGAGCGGCAAGGACGCGCTGTCGACGATGACCCCGCTCCAGATCATGGCGATGAGCGCCATTGGCCAGGCCCCGGCCATCCTCGGCCCCCTCCTGGGCATGCAGGGAATCGTTCGGCCGCCCTACAACCTGATCATCAGCAACGTCCCCGGTCCGCGCACCACGCACTACTGGAACGGCGCCCAACTCGTCGGGTCCTATCCCCTGTCGATTCCGATCAACGGGATGGCCCTCAACATCACTTGCAGCTCCTACGACGGGCAGATGGCGTTCGGGCTGACCGGGTGCCGACGTACCGTGCCGCACCTGCAGCGTCTCCTGACTTTCCTCGACGACGAGGTTAAGGCGTTGGAGAAGGCCGCCGGCATCTGACACTGACCTCTTTGCCCCTGGCTTGTGACACCCCAGGCCCCTCGAACCCACTTCGCGAGGTGCCTCAGGTGTCACGCTGAGTTATCCACAGATGCGGGTTCGTCCCACACCTGGCGCCACCAATCGAGCCATCGTGCGCAGATGCATCGTTGGGATCCCAAACTTCTGAAACCACCGTCTCTGGTGCGCCCCGTGCCCGTCGACCCCACGGGACAGTCAGGTCCCACCCGAGGGTCAGCGAAAAGGTCGCTGTGGCGCCAGACCAGCCTGGGGTACTACGTCCCCTCATCAGTGAGCGACGACCTTCCCGAGCAACGCGCCCTCGAACAGAGCCTGCGCCTGACGCAGGGCGCCGTCACCGGCTGGGCGTCGCTCCGACTGCACGGAGCGCAGTTCTTCGACGGTTTGGCCGCCGACGGTCGGACCCGGTTGCCGGTGCCGTTGGCTGCTGGCACAGATCGGCTCCGCCCCAGCGACGCCGCGTGGATCACCCGAGCCCGGTTGGGCGCAGCCGATGTGGTCGTGCGGCACGGCATCCGGTGTGTTCGACCCGACTTGGCGTTGCTTCACGAACTCCGACGTCTGGTCGATCTGCGCTCCCAAGTGGTGGCCATCGACATGACCATCGCGGCCGAACTCACCACCTTGGACCGTCTTCG
>CBDTZB010000076.1:0-8669 GCA_965364795.1 uncultured Nocardioides sp. | reverse complement strand
CCGACAAAGACCTGATCACGTTGGCCAACGACCTGGCCGAGATCAACAGAGAGGCACACACGCCATGAGCGAGACCCCCGAACAGCCCTCCTACGAAGGCTCCTCCCCCGCCATCACCGCCATCACCGCCAACGACGCGCGGGACCGCTTAGCGGCCGTGCGAAGCGAAGTCGCCAAAGCCGTCGTCGGACAGGACGCCGCGGTGTCCGGACTACTCGTGGCGCTGCTTTGTGGCGGGCATGTCCTGATGGAGGGAGTGCCGGGAACGGCCAAGACCCTGTTGGTCCGGACCTTGGCCGAGTCGTTGGCGGTCAGCACGTCCCGGGTCCAGTTCACCCCTGACCTGATGCCCGGTGACATCACGGGCTCGATGGTGATCGCTTCCTCGGCCGGCGAGCTGAGCTTCCGTGAGGGGCCGGTGTTCACCAACCTGCTCCTCGCCGACGAGATCAACCGGACCCCTCCCAAGACGCAGTCGGCTCTGCTTGAGGCGATGGAGGAGGGGCAGGTCTCCGTGGACGGCGTTTCCCGGCAACTGCCGCGGCCGTTCCTCGTGGCCGCCACCCAGAACCCGGTGGAGTATGAAGGCACCTATCCTCTGCCCGAGGCCCAGTTGGACCGGTTCCTGCTCAAGGTCGTGCTGCCGATCCCCGAGCGGGAGCAGGAGTTGGAGATCCTGCGCCGCCACGCAGGCGGTTTCGATCCCCGCGACGTCGCCGGCGCCGGGGTCCGAGCCGTGGCTAGCGCCGCCGACATCGAAGCGGGTCAAGCGTCGGTCAAGAAGGTGCAGGTCTCCCCCGAGGTGGCCGGGTACATCGTCGACATCGCTCGCGCCACCCGCGAATCGCCCTCGCTCTCCCTGGGCGTCAGCCCTCGCGGCGCGACATCCCTTCTGCGCTCCGCACGTGCCTGGGCCTGGCTCAGTGGACGCGACTTCGTGACTCCTGACGACGTGAAGTCGCTGGCCCACGCCACTCTGGTCCACCGACTGGGGCTGCGCCCGGAAGCAGAACTCGAAGGGGTCGACGTCGCCCAGGTGCTGGCCTCGGCGCTGGGCTCGGTGCCGGTCCCCCGCTGATGGTCATCACCGGACGGTTCGTCGCACTGCTCGCCCTGGGGATCGTCCCGGTCGTCCTGCGCCCTCTCCCGGGCACCGTGTGGTTGTGGCTCCTCGTGGTGCTGCTGATGGCAGGAATCGACTGGCTTCTGGCGCCTCGGCCCACGTCGATCGCTGTAGCTCGCCGACCCATCGGGACCGTCCGCCTCCAGCACGACACCTCTTCCGAGGTGGTGTTGTCCAACCAGAGCAACCGAACGGTTCGGGCCCTGGTCAGGGATGCTTGGCAGCCCTCTGCCGGCGCCGTCGGCAACCGGCATCGGGTCCGGTTACCCGCTGGTGACCGACTGCTGATCCGTACGCCGCTGCGGCCCACCCGGCGCGGTGACCTACGCGCCCTCGGAATTACCGTCCGCTGCTACGGACCCCTCGGGCTGGTTGCCCGACAGCAGACCCGGGACATCCCGGGCTCGGTGCGGTCACTTCCCCCCTTCGAGTCCCGCAAACACCTGCCCTCGCGCCTTGCTCGGCTGCGCGACCTCGATGGTCGCTCGGCGGTCCGCATCCGCGGCGCCGGCACCGAGTTCGATTCGCTGCGCGAATACGTGCGTGGCAACGACGTCCGCTCGATCGACTGGCGCGCCTCGGCGCGTAACCGCAACGTCGTGGTCCGCACCTGGCAGCCCGAACGTGACCGGCGGGTGGTCCTGGTCCTCGACACCTCCCGCACCTCCGCGGGCCGGGTCGACGACGTACCTCGTCTGGACTCGGCGATGGATGCTGCGCTCCTGTTGGCCGCTCTGGCCTCGCGCGCCGGGGACCGCATCGACTTCGTCGCCGGTGACCGCCGGGTCCGTGCGCGGCTGCGTGCGGCCGGGGCGAAGGATGTCGCCTCGAGGTTGCAGGACGCGATGGCCGATCTCGAAGCCGTCATCGCGGAGGCCGATTGGGACGTGTTGGCCGGGGCGGTCCAGGGATTCGGCAAACAGCGCGCACTTGTCGTCCTGCTCACCCCGCTGGAGCCCTCCGCGATCGAGGAGGGGCTGCTGCGCGTCCTGCCCATCCTGACCCGGCATCACCGGGTAGTGCTGGCCTCGGTTCGTGACCCCGCGTTGGACGAGCTGGCCTCCACCCGAGGCACCATCGACGAGGTCTACGACGCCGCCTCGGCCGAGCAGGTGCTTCGTCGCCGCACCCGCACCGCAGATCTGCTGGCGCGATTGGGAGTCGACGTGATCGATGCGGACGCCGAGGCGCTACCGCCGGCGCTGGCCGATCACTACCTGTCACTCAAGGCTCGCGGGCTGCTCTGACTCCCCTCGGCGACGCCAGTCAGGCCTGCGTTGCGACCCGGTCCTCCAGGAGAGCGGCATCGATGTCCCCGGTGAACCCGCGGTTGACCGCGTTGCGACCCAGGATGAACACGTAGGCGAAGAAGACGAGTTCGGCGACGATGCCGATCGTGACGCGAGCCCACGTCGGGAGCCCCGAGGGCGTTACGAAGCCTTCGATGATCCCGCTGATGAGCAACACCGCCACCAGCCCGAGGGCTACCGTGGCCGCCGTACGCCCCTCACGCGCCATCGAGGCGGCACGGGTCCGATCGCCTGGTTCGATCCAGGACCAGAACAGGCGCAGACCCACCCCTCCAGCCACGAACACAGCGGTGAGTTCAAGGAGCCCGTGCGGGATGATGAGCCCCCAGAACAGGCTCCCCCGGTCGTTGTTGATCATGATCGAACCGATCACCGCGAGGTTCAGCACGTTCTGGAAGAGCAGATAGATCACCGGAAGTCCCAGCACCCCCAAAGCGATGCAGAGTGCGGAGACCCAGGCGTTGTTGATCCAGACCTGGGTTGTGAAATGGCTGGCCGCGAACTCGCTGTAGTAGCCCTCGAAGTCGTTGCTGACGAGCTGGTCGATCTCCTCGGGTGAGAGCAGACTCTGCTCCACCGTCGGATTGGCCAGGAACCACAGCATCATGGCGCCGGTGACCACGACGTTGGCGGCGATCATCCCCAGCCACCACCGACGAAGCCGATAGAGGGCTGCTGGGAACCGCTCGGTGAAGAAGGATCCGACACTGGACCAACTACCGACCCTCGTCCCCACCGCCCGGTTCCGGGCGCGCGACAGCAACGACGACAGGTGGGCGATCAGGGCACCGTCGGGCGCCGAACTGCGCACCACCGAGAGATGAGTCGCGACCTGTTGATAGCGCTCGATGAGCTCGTCCGCCTCCGCCCCCGAGAGGTGGCGGGTGCTGGTGAGTTCTTCCAGTCGCGCCCAGTCCCCGGAGTGGGCCATCACGTACGCATCGAGGTCCACGCAGCCATGTTACTGACCACCTAGACTGCCGGCGTGACCCAACCGGAGTTCGCCACCCTCACCACCGATGACCTGGTCACTGGGGAGGCTGTTGCGCTCGATCTGCCCCCTGCTGGGCTGGGCTCAAGGATGGCCAGTGGGCTGATCGACCTCACCGTGACGATCGTGACCCTCGTGCTCGTTCTGGTCCTCTTCGCGGTGGCCGCGGTGAACACCAACGATGCCTTGGGGGCCGTGGCGTTCATCGGAACGCTGATCACCGTCTTCCTGGTCATTCCCACGACTCTCGAAACGCTGACTCGGGGCAAGTCCTTGGGGAAGATGGCGTTGGGTCTGCGGACGGTCCGCGATGACGCCGGCCCCATCTCCTTCCAACACGCCTTCGTCCGCGCGCTGATCGGCTTCGTGGAGATCTACGCGTTCACCGGGGTGCCCGCGTTCTTCTCGATGCTGCTCAGCTCTCGGGGCAAGCGCCTCGGTGACTACGCCGCTGGGACGTACGTCGTGAGGGAGCGCGTGAAGCTGCACCTCGCGATGCCAGCCTCGATGCCCCCGCACCTCGAGTCGTGGGCGCAGGGAGCCGACATCACGTCGTTGCCGGTCGGCCTTGCCCTAGCCGTGCGCCAGTTCCTGGGTCGACTATCCAGCATCGACCCTGCCTCCGCCGCCACGATCGGCGCCCAACTGGCCGATCAGGTCCGGCCCCACGTCTCGCCCGGCCCTCCACCGGGTACGACGGCGCCGGACTTTCTGGCTGCCGTGATCGCCTCCCGCCGAGAGCGCGACCAAGCGCGTCTACAACGCGAGTCCGCGTTCAAGGAACGCCTCGTCAACCGCCGGTAGAGGACCGGCTGAGCACTAAGCCTGCGCGGTCAGCGACGCGTGTAGGTGAAGTCCGCGATGTCGCGGTCGACCTCGACACCCTTGCGCTCGAACTTCGTCACGGGGCGGTCGGACCAGCGCGGGACCGGGCCGCCAACAAGACCAGGCTCGGCGTCCAGAACCCGGTTCATCTGCTCGGCGTACGGCGCCCAGTCGGTGGCCAAGCGCCACTGGCCACCAGGCTCCAACCGGTCCGCCACCAGGGCGGCGAACGAAGCATCGACTAACCGACGTTTGTGGTGCTTCGTCTTGGGCCACGGGTCGGGGAAGAACGTCCATATCTCGTGCACCGAGGCGGTGCCAAGCGTCTCGGCCAGAGACCAGGCTGCGTCCACTGTGCAGAACCGCACATTGGAGGCCCCAGCAGCGGCGACCTCGCCTAGTCCCGCGGCGACGCCGGGCAACCAGACCTCCAGGGCCAGGACGTTGCACTCCGGCCGCATGGCGGCCAGCACTCCGGTGGCCTCACCGACGCCCGGGCCGATCTCCACGATCAGCGGAGCCTCGCGGCCGAACCACGAGGTCCACGTGAAGCCGGGCTCATCGACGGCTTCCTCCGGCACCACCCACCCCTCGTGATGGGCGTCCCAGGCACGCTGCTGGCTCGGAGTGAAGCGACTACCCCGTCGCGAGTAGGACAGGATCTCGCGCTTGCGGCGTCCCTCGGGGGTCAGCCCCTTGTGCGGGCGCTCGCGCGTCGGAGTCGTCGTCACGGCACGAACGAGGCGGACGAGGCAACACCGAGGATCATGATGCCGAAGATGAGTACGAAGAAGAGAGAAACCAGGATCAGCAACGCGCTGCCGACGATCCCGCAGATCCGCCCGACCTGGGCCGTGCTGCGTCCGTTCATCTGGCCCTGCGAAGCGTCGATCTCTTTCACGACCCGGTTGCCCATCACCCAGGCGAAGGGGGCGATCAGGCCACAGGCCACGATCCCGAGGATCCCCAGGATGAGCACCAGCGTGGCCTGCGGGTGATCGGGGACGTGGGCGGCGCCGTGCGGCTGCTGACCGTAAGGCGGTTGACCGTAGGGCGGTTGACCGGGGGCGTTGTACTCGCTCATGAATTCATTCTCTCATTCACTGGAACGCGCTCGTGCCACGACGTGGACCCCGAGAAACGACTCGACCCCGGACCAGCGGTCCGGGGTCGAGCGATGAAGCAATTGATCAGGTGATCGCCAAAAACTACTTGGTGATCTTGGTGACCCGACCGGCGCCGACGGTGCGGCCACCTTCACGGATCGCGAACCGAAGGCCCTCGTCCATGGCGATGGGCTGAATCAGCTCAACCGACATCTCGGTGTTGTCGCCCGGCATGACCATCTCGGTCCCGTCAGGCAGCGTCACAACGCCGGTCACGTCCGTGGTCCGGAAGTAGAACTGCGGGCGGTAGTTGTTGAAGAAGGGGGTGTGACGACCACCCTCGTCCTTCGACAGAATGTAGACGGACGCCTCGAAGTTGGTGTGAGGAGTCGTCGTACCCGGCTTGATGACAACCATGCCGCGCTCGATGTCTTCGCGCTTGGTGCCTCGCAGCAGCAGCCCGACGTTCTCGCCGGCCATGCCCTGGTCGAGCAGCTTGCGGAACATCTCGACGCCGGTGACCGTCGACTTCTGCGACTTCTCGCGGATGCCGATGATCTCGACCTCTTCGTTGACGTTGACCACGCCGCGCTCGATACGGCCAGTGATGACCGTTCCGCGACCGGTGATCGTGAAGACGTCCTCGACAGGCATGAGGAAGGGCTTGTCCGTCTCGCGCTCGGGCGTCGGGATGCCTTCGTCGACAGCTGCCATGAGCTCAGCGATCGAGTCGCCCCACTTCTCGTCGCCCTGGAGGGCGGGGAAGGCGGCCACGCGGACCACGGGAAGGTCGTCGCCGGGGAACTCGTACTCGCTGAGGAGTTCGCGAACCTCCATCTCGACGAGCTCGATGAGCTCCTCGTCGTCGACCATGTCGCACTTGTTGAGTGCAACCACGATCGCGGGCACGCCGACCTGGCGAGCCAGGAGCACGTGCTCCTTGGTCTGCGGCATGGGACCGTCGGTCGCCGCGACCACGAGGATGGCGCCATCCATCTGCGCCGCACCGGTGATCATGTTCTTGATGTAGTCAGCGTGACCAGGGCAGTCGACGTGTGCGTAGTGACGCGCCTCTGTCTGGTACTCCACGTGAGAAATCGAGATGGTGATACCGCGCTGGCGCTCTTCGGGCGCCTTGTCGATTTCGTCGAACGCCGACGCGTCGTTCAGATCGGGGAACTTGTCGTGCATCACCTTGGTGATGGCCGCGGTCAAGGTTGTCTTGCCGTGGTCAATGTGACCGATCGTCCCGATGTTCACGTGCGGCTTGGTCCGCTCGAACTTCGCCTTAGCCACTGTGGGCTCCTCCTGGTGTGGTTGGTACTTGACTCGTACTTGATTTGGCTGAACTGGTTGAGAGTTGCCGCGGGTCTGCCCCGAGCAATCGTCTCCGGATGGAAACGATTACTCGCCGCGTACCTTCTTGATGATCTCGTCGGCGATGTTCGAAGGAACTTCGGCGTACGAGTCGAACTCCATCGAGTACGAAGCCTGGCCGGAGGTCTTGGACCTCAGGTCGCCAACGTACCCGAACATCTCTGATAGAGGCACACGGGCATCGATGACCATGTCACCGTGCCGCTCCTCCTGGGCCACGATCTGCCCGCGTCGGCTGTTGATGTCGCCGATGACCGTGCCGAGGTAGTCATCCGGCGTGATCACCTCCACAGCGAACATCGGCTCGAGCAGGACAGGCTTGGCCATGCGTGCGGCCTCCTTGAAGGCCTGGTTTCCGGCGATCTTGAATGCCAGCTCCGAGGAGTCCACGTCGTGGTAGGCGCCATCGGTCAGCGTGAACTTCACGTCGACCATCGGGTAGCCGGCAAGGATACCGAATTCGAGTGCTTCTTGGCCGCCCTGATCCACCGAGGGGATGTACTCCTTCGGGATACGACCACCGGTGACCTTGTTCTCGAACAGGTAACCGGCGCCGAGGCCGGTCTCCGGGTCGATGTTGGGTCCGAGGTCGACCACGATCTTGGCGAACTGACCCGAGCCACCAGTCTGCTTCTTGTGGGTGTAGCTGTGCTTGGTGACCTCCTTGCGAAGGGTCTCGCGGTAGGCGACCTGCGGCTTACCGACGGTGGCCTCGACGCGGAACTCGCGCTTCATCCGGTCGACGAGGATCTCGAGGTGCAACTCGCCCATTCCGGCGATGATGGTCTGCCCGGTTTCTTCGTCGGCCTTGACCGTGAAGGTGGGGTCCTCGTCGGAGAGCCGCTGGATGGCCATACCGAGCTTCTCTTGGTCAGACTTCGTCTTCGGCTCGATGGCGACCTCGATCACCGGGGCCGGGAACGTCATCGACTCCAGGATCACCTGGTTCTGGGGGTCGCAAAGCGTGTGACCGGTCTTGGTGCCCTTGAGGCCCATGACGGCGACGATCTGGCCGGCGCCGACAGACGCGATCTCCTCACGCTTGTTGGCGTGCATCTGGTAGACCTTGCCGATTCGCTCCTTGCGGCCGTTGACCGAGTTGACCACGGTCGCACCGGCCTCGAGCTTGCCGGAGTAGACCCGGACGTAGATCAGCTTCCCGAGGTGCGGGTCGGAGGCGATCTTGTAGGCCAGACCGGAGAAGGGCTCGTCGTCGGAGGGCTTGCGGATGACCTCGACGTCCTCGTCCTTGACCGAATGACCGACGATGCCGTCAACGTCGAGCGGGGACGGGAGGTACTTCACGACGGCGTCAAGGAGGGGCTGAACGCCCTTGTTCTTGAACGCGGTGCCGCAGAGCACGGGGTTGAGCTTGTCGGCCAGAGTGGCGCGACGGATCGCGGCTTCCAACTCCTCGACGGTGAATTCGTGCTCTTCGAGGTACTTCTCCATGGTGGCGTCATCGGCCTCGGAGAGGGTTTCGAGGAGCTTCTCGCGGTATTCGGCGGCCTGCTCGGCCAGCTCCGCGGGGATCTCCTCGATGTCGTAGTCCTCACCGATCGTGGTCTCGCCACGCCAGGTCAGCGCGCGCATCCCGACGAGGTCGACGATGCCGATGAAGTCACCCTCGGCGCCGATCGGCAACTGCAGGACCAACGGGGTGGAGTTGAGGCGGTCGACCATCATGTCGACGCAACGGAAGAAGTCGGCACCGGTGCGGTCAAGCTTGTTGACGAAGCACATGCGGGGCACGGAGTACTTGTTGGCCTGACGCCAGACGGTCATCGTCTGGGGCTCGACGCCTGCTACACCGTCGAAGACCGCGACGGCGCCGTCGAGGACGCGCAGCGAGCGCTCCACCTCGGCGGTGAAGTCGACGTGCCCGGGGGTGTCGATGATGTTGATCTGGTGCTCTTTCCACCAGCAGGTCGTCGCGG
>CBDTZB010000075.1:0-8707 GCA_965364795.1 uncultured Nocardioides sp. | reverse complement strand
GCGCGGAACATCATGTATTCGAACGGGGTGAGCTCCTCCTCGAACTTCACGTCGGCGAAATCCATCAGGGTGCTCCTCTACTCAGGGGTCATGCTCTTTGGCGGAGCGTCGCACCGTTTTCGGGACCGTTGTGTGACGAGTCCCACTGAGTGCGTCTCGTCGTTCTCCTCGCCGAACACCGCTCACCGGGATCGGCGAATTTCCGGACGCCGGATCGTTGCTAACTTCATAAACTCACCCCCTGTGGAGTAGGTCGTCTGAAATTGAACCCCCTAGCGCGCCTGGTTAATCACGACTTCGACGACTCTGCTCGTGGGTCCTTTCCCGATGGACCGTTTCCTGAGGGGTTCCTCCTAGAACTCCCCGGACGAGGGTCGACGTTCGTGACCGACAACCCCGGTCCTCCAGACGCCCCGACGGTGCTTCTGCTGCACGGAGCCGGCTGCACCGGACTCCTGACGTGGTTCCCCGCCATTGCGGATCTGCAGAAACACTTTCGCGTCGTGACGATGGACCAACGGGGCCACGGGCAGAGCGTCGAGTCGGCCGTCTTCACGTTGCACGACTGTGCTGATGACGTCGCTGCTGTAGTGGAGGCCCTCGGGTTGGAGCAGGTCCTGGTGATGGGTCACTCGATGGGTTCGGTCGTGGCTCAGCGTGTCTGGCGTCAGCACCCCGACATCGTTGCGGGGCTGGTGCTGTGTTCGACCACCGATCGATTCCGAGCCTCCCCCACAGCGATGGTGTTCTTTGGGGGGATGGAGTTGTCCCTGGCCGCCAGTCGGCGACGACCCAATCGCGGAAAACCGACCGCCAAGGAACCGGCCGCCCAAGGGTCTGAACCCCGGGTGTTGGACGAAACCCAAGCCTGGATGCTGCGTCAGTGGCGCTCAACCAGGCCCGGCGGACTGGCTCAAGCCGTGGTCGCCTGCGGACGCCACCATTCGACCCTGTGGATCTCAACGATTGATGTGCCCACCGCCGTGGTGGTGACCAACCAGGACCGCGTCATCCCCGCCGAACGACAGCGTGCCTTCGCCATGCGAATCCCAGGCGCCACCATTCACGAAGTCAACGCAGGGCATTCCTCGTGCATCACCAAGCCCGAGGTGTTCGTGCCCGGTGCGGTCGAAGCCGCGATCCGCACAGCTCAGCGAGCAGGCTTAATCGTCGAGTGAGACGCCCCTCCTGGCGCCGTGGCGCGCAGGAAGTGTTCGACCCCTCGGAGCAACTTCGCTGAGCGAATGGAGGGGAACATGTCGAAAGCGTGCTGGGCGCCGGGCAACTCGGCGTACGCCACGATCTGACGTGAAACTTCTCGGAGGCGCCGAACGAAGTGGCGTGCCTCGTCCACCTCGACCCCGGTGTCGTCGGCTCCGTGGATGACGAAGAACGGCGGCGCCTCCGGATGGATGTGGTGCAGAGGTGACGCGTGCTCGAAATCGGCTCGGTCGCGAACGGGATCCTTCTTCAACACCCAGGGCGCCAAGAACTTGTCCCGTCGGCGAAGCGCTTTCTCTGTCCCGGAATCGGCGGCGAAATCGTAGATGCCGTAATGCGGAACGGCAGCCTGGATTGAGGTGTCTGCGTCTTCGAAACCGGGTTGATAAGCCGCGTCCTGCGGCGTCAGGGCGGCCAGTGCCGCGAGGTGACCTCCAGCCGAACCACCGCAGATGGCGATGTGGGCCGGGTCGGCGCCGTACTCCCCCGCGTTCTCGCGCGCCCAAGCGATCGCACGTTTCGCGTCGATGATCTGCGCAGGGAAGGGATCGGCGGGTCCCAAGCGATAGTTGACGTTGATGCATAGCCAGCCACGCGCTGCCATGTGCAGCATCAACGGGAGCCCCTCGTAGGACTTGTTCCCCGACATCCACATCCCACCGTGCAGGTGGATAAGGATGGGGGCACCCGACGGCAGGCCCTGCCGCGGTCGATACACATCCAAGCGAGTCAACGTGTGGTCGTCGTAGGCGATGTCGCGTGTGACCTCGATTTCGCTGTTCTTGATGACGAACGGCAGAGCGATCTGTCGCCAGGGGGTGCCGAGGTCGAGTTCGGCCTCCTGCGCTGGGAGGCGTGATCGGTAGCCGCCACCGAGGCCGGCGCTCAACGCCTCCTCGACCACGGCATCAGTGCCATAAGCCTCCCGGATCAACACTCCGAGGCCGATGCTGCCCGCCGCGGCAAGGGCCAGCCCGGCTTTGTCCCGGCGGCCCGACGCCACCTCACGCAGGCTATCCGCGGCGGTTGCGGCCAGCAGCTGGGGCGCCAACTCGCCGGTCAACCAGCCGGCCAGCATCGCCGGTGCGCCGAGCCAGTAGTTCTTCGGCGGACGCAGCGCGTTGGCGATCAAGCCTGCCGCGATGAGCTGACGGCGACGATAGGAGACCATCTGCGGAGAATAGGTAGGGCCCTTGCGCAAGCGCTGCGTCAAGTCCCGCTCGGTGGGCCGAATCTGCCGCTCACCAGCCGGCCGCGTTACTGAATCGGGTGAACGTCTTCGGAGCGTCTGCTCCGATAGTGTGCGGCAATGGTGCATCCAACGGCACAGCGAACACAAGGTGCGGTTGCTGGGTTGGCTCCGGGCTACTTCGCGCTGGTGATGGCCAGCGGAATCATCTCGGTCGGGATGCGACTTGAGGGTTTCGACTATATCTCCGACGCGCTACTAGCGGCCTGCATCGCTGGATTCTGCATTCTGCTGACGCTGACGCTGTGGCGGTTCATCGCCTACCGCGAGGCGATGACTCAAGATTTCCTCGATCCCACTCGGGCCTTCGGCTTCTTCACCTTTGTAGCCGGCACCAACGTGCTAGGCGTCCGTCTGGGCATGGAAGGACTCCATGTGGCCACCGCCCTGCTGCTGGGGGTTGCTGGAACGGTCTGGCTGCTACTCGGCTATGTGGTGCCCTGGACTGCCGTTCTGGGCAAGGTGGAGCGGCCTGTGGTAGCCACCGCCAACGGAACCTGGTTCATCTGGGTCGTCGCGAGCCAATCGGTCGCGATCGCCGCCGCCAGCATCGAGCCGGTCTTCCTCACAGGGCGACGAGAGCTCGCTGTCCTCGCGGTGATGTCGTGGTCCGTCGGAGTATTCCTGTACGCCGCTACCGCCATGATCGTCACGTTGCGTCTGATGCTCTACCGATTCGGGCCAGAGGAGCTCACTCCCCCCTACTGGGTGGCGATGGGAGCTTTGGCCATCACAGTGCTTGCTGGCGCGCGGATCGTGGAGATGGCCGACGCGCCGATGGTGGCGGTCACGCGTGACCTGATTGCCGGATTGTCGGTGGTCTTCTGGGCCTTTGCGACCTGGTTGATCCCCGTTCTACTCGCAGCAGGTTGGTGGCGACACGGCTTCCGCCATGTTCCGCTGCGCTACGAGCCCGCCTTGTGGAGCATCGTGTTCCCCTTGGGGATGTACGCCGTCGCGGGCATCTACCTGGGTGAAGCCAACCGCCTGCCGTTGGTGGCCGCGGTTGGCGGTGCCGAACTGTGGGTCGCACTCGCCGCTTGGCTGACCGTGGCCGCCGCCATGATGCACAACCTCTTCCGCACGGTGATCCGGGAGCCGGCTCCCGAAACCTCATGAGTCATTGCCTTCATGCTCGCACCAGGCTCAGCCGCCACACCTCCGGACCGCGCTCGAGGTAGTCAATGGTGAAGGCACCCGGTGCGCGGGCTTCAAGTTGATCCAACAGAGGCAGGGGGTCGTGGGGCGCCACCAGGATCAATCCGTGGCTCGGGGCTACCCCGTCCAGCGCCCCGAAGATTGTTGCGTGGCGGATGGCGTGGGGAATCGACCGAGCATCCAACTCAGGAAGAGCCGTCTCATCCGCGTCATGGCAACCGCAGGCCCGGTCGGCAGCCTCGTCCTGGCTACCGATCAGATCGTGCATACCCCCCAACAGACCGGCCAAGGAAACCTGAGAGGTTGCGGATAGTAGGGGGAGGATCTGGTCGTTCTCCTTGGCCAGATGCGTGTCGAAGACGGCTCGAAGCATCCCCGCGGCGATGGCCGCAGAAACGGCGTCCGTGGTGGCGGCCACGTCATCGACCAGCCCGAGAATCACTTGGTGCTCCTCGAGGAGTGCCTCGACCAGCAGACGCGCTTCGATCAGGTCTCCTGCCGCCCGATAGACCGTGTTTTCCTCGGCCGCGGCGTGAGGCAGGAGTTCAGTTCGGCACCAGCGGAGCAGATCGTCGCGGACGTCGAGGTCTAGGGCGTGACCGGCTCGGGCGAGCGCAGCCAGCGACTCAGACTTCAGCGCCAGGGCACCGGCCATCTGTGCGTGATGCGCTTCGACAGCCTGAAGTGCCTGGGCGTCGGCCTCAGCCGAGGCGATGACGACGGTCTCCATAGGGTGACTCCTCTCAGAAGGGGCCACCTGCAGTGGCCACCGATGATTCTTATTTACTACAATAGATCCCGTGGAAAACAATTTGGGCCGGGCCCACCGTGTGGGTCCACGACCTGCCGCCCCCGAACGACCGCTTTCCGCCTCGCGGTCGGCCGTCGTGTCACTGCTCCGCGCGCAGACCGAGCCCGTGACTCTGGCTGCCTTGATGCGTGTCACTGAACTCCACGAGAACACCTTGCGCGAGCATCTGACCGCCCTCGTGAACAGCGGGTTGGTTCGCCGAGAACGGTCCGACCCCGCCGGTCGGGGTCGTCCGCCTTGGCGGTATTCCCTCACCGATCCTTCGGGGTCCGGTTCTGAGTACGCCCGCCTCGCGTCTGCCTTGGCTTCGGCAATCGCCGTGACCAGTAGCGATCCCGCAAGAACGGCTGCTGCCGCCGGAGACACCTGGGGTCGCGAGCTGGCTCGGGATCGCGGCGCCGCTGTGCCATCCCCTGCGCTCGCGCACCACAAGGTCCTGCATCTTCTCGACGAGCTGGGATACGCCCCCGAAGAGCCCGAGAAGAAGTCGTCTCAAGAGGTGCGTCTGACGCGCTGCCCCTTGCTCGAAGCGGCCACCAAGCACCCGGACATTGTCTGCGCTGTACACCTCGGGATCGTCCGGGGCGCTCTAAGTGAGTACGGCGCGCAAATCAGCGGCCTGCACCTGGCGCCCTTTGCTGAGCCGGGAGCGTGCCTCCTGACCATGCCACCGCAAGGCGAGAAGCCCAAGTGACCGGCCGAACCTCCCGCGGCTTTTGGCCGATGCGTGATCTTCCGGTCGTCGCGTGGCTGATCGCCGTTGTCGTGGTGGCGCTGCTGCATCCCCTTGTCCCAGCTCCACGATGGCTCCTTATTCACCTCGCGCTGCTGGGCGCAGCGACGCACTCGATCCTGGTATGGAGTCGCTACTTCACTGACGCTCTCCTCCACACCGAGACCCATCCGAGCGACCGAAGCAGGCAGAACCGACGCCTTATCCTGCTTAATGTCGGGGCATTGCTCGTGGTCGTGGGGGTACTCAACGCGATCTGGGTCCTCACGGTGTCAGGCGGTGCGATGGTTGCTTTCGCTGTCGCCTGGCACGGGTTCGGCATCGCCGTCCAGGTACGGAAGGCCCTTCCTGCTCGATTCGTCATGACCGCTCGCTACTACGTCGCCGCAGCCACCATGCTTCCCCTCGGCCTTGCTCTCGGGGTGGCTCTGGCCCGCATCCAGTCTGACCCCTGGCACCAGCGGCTCTTGGTCGCGCACGCCTCACTGAACGTGTTGGGTTGGATCGGCCTAGCGGCTCTTGGCACGCTGTTGACGTTGTGGCCCACCATGCTGCGAACCCGCATCGTCGCCAACGCTGAGCGCGACCATCGGCGAGCACTGCCGATGTTGCTTCTCGGTGTCGCGCTAGCTGCCGTGGGTCCGCTGGTCGACTCCCCTGCCCTAGCCGCTGCGGGCTGGGCGGTCTATCTGATCGGGATAGGACTGATCACACCCGCGCTGGTGAAAGCCGCGCGCGTTCGGCCTCCTCGGACCTTTTCCACGTTGTCCGTCGGCGCGTCTCTCCTGTGGCTGATCGGATCACTGGCGGTTCTTGTGGGCGGGGTTCTCACTGCCGAATCGTGGGCGGTCGTAGAGGATCGCTTCGCCTGGTTCACGCCCTTTTTGGCGGCGGGCTTCGCGGCTCAGCTGCTTCTCGGAGCCCTCGCGTATCTCATTCCGGTGGCGCTGGGTGGTGGACCCGGACCGGTGCGCACCGCCTCGGCGACGCTGAACCGAGCACCGATGTTTCGTGTTGCTCTCACCAATGCCGCGCTGATCGCGTGCGTGCTTCCCGTTCCCCCCGCCGTACGAGTGGTGACGTCCAGCCTGGCTCTGCTGTCGCTGGCCTCTTTCCTGCCCCTGCTGATCCTCGCTCTCCGGGCCTCGCGTGGCGTGCGCAGCGGCACCCGCAACGCCTCCACCGCTACGGAGCCAGACGTAGGCAAGCTAAGGCAACAGGGCGCGTCGGCCCTCGCTCTGGTGTTGGTGGTAGCCCTGGGTGGCTTTGGCGTCGATCGTGTGGGCCTCGCCTCGTTCCGCGATGATCCAGTCTCTGCGGGGCTGACGGCCACCGGCCGTACGACGCTGCTTCAAGTCAAGGCGCGAGACATGCGGTTCTACCCAGACGCCCTCGAAGTACCCGCCGGAGATCGTTTGGTGATCGAGGTGACCAACACCGACGCCAAAGATGTGCACGACCTGGTGCTGGACGACGGCACTGACAGCGGGCGCCTCTCCCCGGGTGAGTCCGCTCGAGTCGACATGGGCGTCATCGGTCGCGATGTGGAGGGCTGGTGCTCGGTGATCGGACATCGTCGGATGGGAATGGTCCTCACGATCAGTGCCGTCGGAGCATCGGAGGTCTCGAACGATCTCGCTAAGGCGCCGGCCGACCGAGAAGACGCCCCGATTCCGGATTTGATGGCCACGCCGGACGCTGACTTCGAGGCGCACGACCCGACCCTGCCGCCGCTCGAGACCGGGCGAGTACACCGGCGTACCTTTCGTGTCGCTGACGAGGAGCGACACGTGGCTCCCAACATCACGCAACGACTGTGGACATTCAATGGATCCGCACCCGGGCCGACCTTGCACGGGCGGGTCGGCGACCGCTTCGTGGTCACCCTGATCAACGACAGCCCGATGAGTCACTCCATCGACTTCCACGCCGGATCGCGTGCCCCCGATCGGGTGATGCGCACGATCCCGCCGGGTGGACGGCTGACCTATCGGTTCACCGCGACCCGCTCCGGGATCTGGATGTATCACTGCTCGACGATGCCCATGTCTGCACACATCGCGAACGGGCTCTTCGGGGCGGTGGTGATCGAACCTCGGGGTCTCCCCCCTGTCGACCGGTCCTTCGTGCTCGTCCAGTCCGAGATGTACCTCGGGGAACTCGGCGGCGAGGTCGACGTCGACAAGGTCGCAGCCGAAGCTCCTGATCTGGTCGTCTTCAACGGGTACGCCAACCAGTACGACCACGAGCCCTTGCGGGTGATGTCGGGAGAACGCGTCAGAGTCTGGGTGCTGGACGCCGGACCGAACCGAGCCACCTCTTTCCATGTGGTCGGGGCCCAGTTCGACTCAGTGTGGGCAGAGGGTGCCTACCTGCTCGACCGACGCGACGGCGGCACCGGAGGGAGTCAGTCCCTCGCTCTTGGTGTCTCTCAAGGCGGCTTCGGCGAGATTGACTTCGCCGAGTCGGGCCACTATCCGTTCGTTTCCCACGTCATGGTCGACGCCGAGCGGGGAGCGCACGGACTGTTCGAAGTCACTGACCGACCCTGACCTCGACTAGACGCATACATCTTTCGCGCCCCCAGGGCTCAAGTTGGGGCGCAACGCGACCGACACTCCTTAACGTCAGCGTTCTGTAAGACCCCCACAGCTCAAACTCCCCCCGCCCCCTGTTCAGCCTCCCCCTGCTGAGCATTCCCCGCCATCCCCCCGAAGGCGTCGTCATGTCTGTATCTCCCCCCAGGTACGCCCGTTTTAACCGAGAACTGCTCCTGCCCGCGCTTGCTGTCGGCCTTGTCGTCAGCCTCGTCAGCGTCGGCTCAGGGTCAGAGGGTGCAGCGGCCAGTCCACCCAAGCCGATGACCATCGTGACCGGTCCAGTGGCCAACAGCACCTACACGCCCACCAACCGGCCCGAGGTGCGCCTGACCGGCACGGCCTCCGCGACGCCCGTGGCGACAACGATCCGGGTTGCCATCCAGAACGTCGCCACCGGCGAATGGCGTCAGAGTGATGGCAGTTTCGCGAGGCGGTGGGACGCCCAGGACGCTGCCGGCACGACGCAATGGCACCTGGACGCGGTGCTCCCTGAAGGACGTTTCGCTGTCCGGGCCCGTGCGATGCGCTCGACTGGGCCGGACTCGGCCGCCGTTGTCGCCTTCAACGTCGCCGGTCGCGACCCGTTGCTCTGGCCCTATCCGAGCGACTCCTTCTGGAACACACCTCGCGGAGCCGGTGCCGCTCTCATCGACTTCAACATGACGGCACCGACCCAGAAGACCCTGAACGCCGAAGACGATTTGCTCTTCCTCGATCCCAACATGCCCACGGGCCGATGGTCCGCTATCGCCCCGCACTCCGGCGGCTGGAAGCAGGTCAACGGCTCTCATCAAAGGTGCCAGACCGCGGCTCGGGGCGCCTCGGTATCGCTCGGTAACAACGCTTCCTTCCCGATGCGCGACTTGTCGCCCGGGCAGGAGCATGGGGCAACTCCCAACAACTCCACGGCGATCGTGATGCCTGACTACACGCTG
>CBDTZB010000074.1:0-8707 GCA_965364795.1 uncultured Nocardioides sp. | reverse complement strand
AGCACCACGGCTACGACGACGAGGATGATGGTCTCCAGCCACAACGGTGTCTTGCGGTTGGTCCTCGCATCAGTCTTCGCCACGAGCAGACCCTACGGCAGGGGGTATCGGACCGGGCCCTCACCGCGTAACTTCCTCCTCATGGAGTCCTACGCCGCTGGAGAGATCACCCCGCCCCTTCTCAACGAGACCATTGGTGCCAACTTCGTCCGGATGGCCGCTCGCCGCCCCGACGCTGAAGCATTGGTCGAGGTGGCCAGCGCTCGTCGTTGGACGTGGGCTGAGTTGGCGGCGGACGTCGAAGCAATGGCCCTCGGCCTGATCGCCTCGGGTCTTGAGGTGGGCGACCGCGTGGGGATGTGGGCACCGAACTGCGCCGAGTGGACGATCACCCAGTACGCCACGGCCAGAGCCGGACTAATCCTAGTGAACGTGAACCCGGCGTACCGCACCCACGAGCTGTCCTACGCCGTCAACCACAGCGGCATCAAGATGCTGCTGGCCACCTCATCGTTCAAGACCAGCGACTACCGGGCGATGGTCGAGGAGGTGAGCGGGGACTGCGCAACCCTCGAGCAAATTGTGTACGTCGACACCGATGACTGGGCCGCTCTGGTCGCCCGCGGGGAGTCTGTCGACGTCTCCACGTTGACCGAGCGTGAGGCGGGGCTCACGCCTGCGGACCCGATCAACATCCAGTTCACCTCGGGGACCACGGGCTATCCCAAGGGCGCCACGCTGAGCCACCACAACATCCTCAACAACGGCTATCTCACGACGGAGACGATCGAGCTCACCGAGGACGACCGCCTCTGCATCCCGGTGCCGTTCTACCACTGCTTCGGGATGGTGATGGGCAACCTCGGCTGCACCAGTCACGGCGCCACGATGGTGATCCCAGCGCCCGGATTCGACCCCGTCACCACGCTGAAGACGGTCCAGGACGAGCGCTGCACGGTCCTGTACGGCGTCCCGACGATGTTCATCGCGATGCACAACGCTCCTGGGTTCGAGGACTACGACCTGACCAGCCTGCGGAGCGGGATCATGGCCGGTTCGATCTGTCCCGTCGAGGTGATGAAGCGCTGCGTCAACGAGATGAACATGGCCGGTGTTTCGATCGCTTACGGGATGACCGAGACCAGCCCGGTTTCGTGCCAGACCCGTGCCGACGACGACCTGGAGCGGCGAACGGCCACAATCGGTCGAGTTCACCCCCACGTCGAGATCAAGGTGATCGACCCAGGTACCGGAGCCACCGTCGATCGAGGTGCGACCGGCGAGTTCTGCACTCGGGGGTACTCCGTGATGCTCGGCTACTGGCAGGACGACGAGAAGACCGCCGAGGCCATCGACGCCGACGGTTGGATGCACACCGGCGACCTGGCCGTGATGCGTGAGGACGGCTACTGCACCATCGTCGGACGGATCAAGGACATGGTGATCCGGGGAGGGGAGAACATCTACCCCCGCGAGATCGAGGAGTTCCTCTACACCCACCCCGACGTCGAGGACGTTCAGGTCGTCGGGGTCCCGGACGAGCGGTTTGGCGAGGAGTTGTGCGCCTGGGTGACGATGCGTGCCGGTGCAGCGCCGCTCGATGCCGTCGCGGTGCGGGCCTTCGCGAGCGGCAAGCTGGCGCACTACAAGATCCCCCGTTACGTCATGGTGGTCGAGGAGTTTCCGATGACGGTCACCGGCAAGATCCGCAAGGTGCAGATGCGTGAGGAGTCCGCGAAACAGCTTGGCCTGATCTGACACCTGGGTTCGTTGAGCTCAGGCTGTCCAGTCCTCCACCAGCACCGCGTAGACGTAGGTGTCGGCCCACTCACCCTTGGTCCAGAAGTCTCGTCGGTGGTGAGCCTCGCGCGTCATCGCGAGCCGCTCACACAGGCGGGTCGAGGCAACGTTGCGCGGGTCGAGCATGGCGAAGATCCGGTGGAGTCGGTAGTGCTCGAAGCCGAGGGTGATGACCGCAGAAGCGGCCTCAGTGGCGAAGCCGCGCCCGGCGTGGTCCGGGTGGAAGACCCAGCCGATCTCCGCTGTTGCCGGAGGCTCCCCGTCCTTCATCCGCAGCATCACATCGCCCACCAGGTGGCCCTCGTGCTCGACAGCGAGACTCAGCACGTCGCCGGGCAAGGCGGGCGCGATGCTCTCGCGCCTCACCGCGATGCGTTCGGCCAGCGTTTCGCGGTCGAGCGCCTCATGAAGGAGATATCTGACGACGTCCCCATTGCGGTAGTAGGTCAGAGCCGCATCCAGGTCGCTCTCCGCCCAGCGACGCAGGAGGAGTCGCTCCGTGCGGATCGGGAGTTGTAGCGGGGAGATGGGGTGGACCATGGGGTCAACGTAAGTGGTCTTCACAGACTCGACCAGAGCGCGTCAGCGAGTGATGAGGACCGGGATACGTGTGGTGGTGCCGCGGGCGCCGCGCCACACGACGTACCCGTCATCGGTGCGGTTGCGGGCGCCTTGGGTGGTGACGGTGAAGTCGCCGCTCTCGCCGGGCGCCAGTCGTAGCGCAGCAGGCGTCACCCGGACCCGCTGCCGGAAGCCCACAGCGCGCGAGGAGAAGAAGAGGGCCCGGTTGCTCATGTTCGTGACGGTTCGCGTGGCCTGGGTCTGCTTGCCGCGCATCAGGATCGAGGGCGTGTTCAGGTCGTCGCGCTGCCCGGTGAACCATTCGCGGTAAGCGAAGCGGTCCACGTCATAGGACAGGCCCGGAGTCTCCACCTCGTTCGGCTTGAGCAGGCCGGCACCACTGCGCAGGGGCGAGGTGCCCGCCAACGGTGCCGCTGTCGTCACCAGCGCCGAGCGCACCTGCGCGGCAGTGAAGCCGCGTTGGCTGATGAGGCGAGCAGCCACTCCAGCGGCCCGGGCGGACGCGGCGGAGGTGCCGGTCACGAAGTCCCAGGAGATCTGGTTGGGCCCGGCAGGAACGGCGCCGAGCACGCCATCGGCGGGAGCGACCAGATCGGGTTTGAGTACGGCGCCCTGAGGGTTGCCGGCCGCGGACCAATCAGGGACGACCGGTTGCTCGCGGACCAGGCCCAGGGGGCGCAGCCCGACGCGCGGCTGCTCCGTAGAGGTCATCCACTTGACCAACGCACGACCTGACGTGTCGCTCAGGTGAACGGTCGGCACCCGATGCATGTCGGCATCCACCGATCCGGGACCGGCGTTGACCAGCACCATGCCCACGCCGCCGGCGAGGGCGACGACGGCAGACTTGTCGACCCGTCCGGTCTGTCCGCGTTCGCACACGACGACTCGGCCGGCTACGGCCGCCGCATCCAACGAACCGGGGGTGCAGGCGCGGGCCTCAGCCCTGCTGACGCCGCGGGCAGGTGCGTCCGCGGCGCGGACAACAGGCGCGGCAGGGAGAGCGTCGGTCGAGGCCATCGCGCCCTCGATCTGTTGGCCGTCGGCGCCCTGTTGCACGACGAGTCCGCGCCGTTCGCTGGTCTCGGTGCCGCCAACGGTGGTCACCCAGGGACTGGAGTGGGCGGCGTACGCGCTGCGTCCGGTGTTACCTGCTGCTGCGGTGACCACGATGTCGGCCTCGGCGGCACCGAGGAGGGCGCGCTCGACCGTGTCGAAACCGGAGGGTCCGCCAACCGAGAGGTTCAGGACATCGACACCGTCCCGGGTGGCTTGGTCGATCGCGGTGACGAGGTCGGCGGTGGCGCACCCGTCGTCGTCGGGGTCAGGCGCCGTCCAGCACGCCTTGTAGATGGCCAACCGGGCCTGGGGAGCCGCTCCGCCGAAGTCGCCCAGGCGTTGGTCGCCCACCCGCACGGAGACTCCGGGGTTACCAGCGGCGATCGAGGCCATCTGCGTCCCGTGCCCGTCGGTGTCGCGCGGCGACAGCGAGGATGAGGTGCGCAGGTTGTCCGAGCCGAATCCATCGACGAACCAACGGGCGGCAACGAT
This sequence comes from uncultured Nocardioides sp., assembly GCA_965364795.1. Taxonomy (GTDB): domain Bacteria; phylum Actinomycetota; class Actinomycetes; order Propionibacteriales; family Nocardioidaceae; genus Nocardioides. The sequence goes on along the minus strand of CBDTZB010000074.1, from coordinate 4,774 downwards.
CTTTCCTTCGCAGACCTCAGCGTTCCAGTCCGTGCCGGGCGCGCCGTCCTCGCATCGACCCTTGAAGTTGCTGGGACGGGGACCCAACCCTGGTACGTCGCCGAAAACCGGGTTCTCGGGTGCCAATCCGGAGTCGACGAAGCCGATCACGGTCCCCGAACCGCCACTGCCGGTCGAAGAGAGAGAGATGGCCGCGGCCTGGGCGGCTGCCGCACTGGTGGAGGCCAGCGGACGAACCGAGTTGGGTTCGACGAGAGCGACTCGGGAGTCGGCGGCGAGATCCTCGGCCTGCTGCTCGGTGAGCGAGACCACGAAACCGTTCAGTGCGTGGGTCCAGGTGTAGGTGGGGCGGGGTGCCTCCACTGACCGCAACACGGTGTTCTGCTCGGCCTTCAACTGCAGCGTGCGCAGCATGGTCGGGACGCCAGTTCGGTCGCCAGCGGTGCCGGGACCGTTCATCGTCACGAGGTAGAGGCCATCGCCGTCGACGGCAGCAGGGGCTTCGACGGCGACCGCCGCGGGCGTCATCGCGGTGACCGCGAGCGTGGGCGCCGAGAGCACACCGGCCAGCAGGAGAGGCGTCAGCATCCGTCGTTTCACAGCGATGAGCCCTCCTTCGAGGCGTCGAACGAACGTGGGGGTGGAATGAGAGATCCGAGAGTCGTACCCACCATTGTGACCGACATCGGCAAACGACGCCAAGGAACTGCCGAACCCGGTGGGGGACTGGCCCGGGGGGCGGCTACCGTCGAGATGTGAGCGCTGCGCTGGTGGTCGGCTTCGACCTCGATATGACTCTGATCGACACCGCCCCCGGCTTCGCCGCCGTCTTGGAGGTGCTCGGGTCCGAGTTGGGGGTCGACTTCCCGGTGGCGGATCTGGTCTCCAACCTGGGTCCGCCGCTGGAACACATGTTGCAGGGTCATCTGCCGCCTCATCAGATCGAAGCGGCCGCAGATCGGTTCCGAGCCCTCTACCCGGAGCACGCCATCGGATCGATCCCGCTGCTGCCGGGCGCCGAGGAGGCGATCAGCGCCGTACGGCGCCACAGCGGTCGGGTGCTGGTGGTGACGGGGAAGTACCCCCGCAACGCACAGCTACATCTCGATCACCATCAGTTGGATGTGGATCATCTGGAGGGCTGGGTGTGGGGAGTCGGTAAGGCCGATGTGCTGCGCCGGGAGTCCGCCTCGATGTACGTCGGCGACCACGTCCACGATGTCGAGGGCGCGTTGGCAGCGGGGGTGCTCAGCGTGTCGGTCCTGACCGGTGGCTGCACCCGGACTGAGCTTCTCGACGCCGGCACCGACGTGGTGCTGGAGGACCTGCGCGAATTCCCTTCGTGGTTGGGCGACCACGTGGTCTAAGGTGTGCCGTCGCCCGGAGAAGCCGGGCATTGCCGGAAGGATCAGAGCCGTGCCGAGTGGCAAGGTGAAGTGGTACGACGACGCCAAGGGTTTCGGTTTCCTCTCCCAGGAGAGTGGACCGGACGTCTATGTGCACGCCGACGCCCTTCCGGAAGGCATGACCACGATCAAGCCTGGAACCCGCGTGGAGTTCGGGATCGCGCAAGGACGCCGCGGCGACCAGGCTCTGCAGGTCCGCGTGCTGGAGTCCCCAGCCTCGGTGTCGCGCAACCAGTCGCAGGCCCGAAGGAAGAGCCCCGACGAGATGGCCTCCATCGTGGAGGACCTCATCCGACTGCTCGACGGTGTGGGGGAGTCCTACCGGCACGGCCGACACCCCGAAGCACGCTCCGCTAAGCCCACCGCGAAGCTGTTGCGTGCGCTCGCGGACGAGCTCGACCTCTGACCGAGCCTCTGGTTGAGCTCCCTGACTGAGCAGGCGCCCCTCACGGGCCGCTAGACGGGGAAGGGCACCGGTCGGTGGCGACGGGTGCGCGGCCGGCTGGAGATCACGAAGAAGGTCCAGGCGGCCAGCACAGCCACGGCGACCCCCAGGCCGAGCCGGGGGATCAGGGGCAGTGCGATCCCCACGAACCCGCCGATCACCCAGGCCAGTTGCAGGGTGGTGTCGCTGCGCGCGAACGCGCTGGCCTGCACCTGCGGCGGAACCTCCGCCTGGATCGTCGAGTCCAGGGAGAGCTTCGCCAGCGACTGGGACAGGCCTGCGGTCAGGCCCAGCACAGCCAGGGGGATCAGACCGTAGAAGAGGGCGGCGAAGAGCACCGCCACACCATCCGCGAGTAGCGCCCCCACCACCATGACGGAGGGGTTGATCTGCTTGATCAGCGAAGCGCTGAGGATCGCCAGGGTGTTGCCGAGACCGGCGGCGCCGATGACGACACCTAGGAGCAACTCCGGCCGGTCCTCCCAGCCCCTGATGGGGTTCTCGCGCAGGAGGAAAGCCATGAACATGGTCAGGAAGCCGGAGAGGAAACGCGGCCCACAGTTGGCCCGGAGCGCGAACGCCACCGCGGCCGGGATGCGGGTTCCGGTGCGACCCGTCCGGCTGGTTCGGCCCGGACGAGCCGGCTTCTGAGGTTGCCCAGGATCCTCGGTGCGCATGCTCATCGGCTGCTCGCCGGCGCTCGAGTCGACCTTGTCGGGCAGGCGGATGGAGGCCACTGTCCCCACCACGAACACCAAGAACGCGAACCGTAGCGACCAGGCTTCACCGGCAAAAACCGCGATAGCACCCGCGATCGGGGCCGAGAGCGTGGCGCCGACGATGCCGGCCAGGGACACCCTGCCGTTGGCTTTGACCAGTTCGAGGTCCTGGGGCAGCAGTCGGGGGACGGCGGCGGCTCGAGTCACGCCGTACGCCTTGGAGGAGACAAGGACACCCAACGCGGCCGGATAGAACAACGCCGAGTCCGAGGCCACGGCACTGGCCAGCACCCAACACAGGAACGCCCGGATCGCGAAGGTGGCACCGATCGCCCAGCGGCGTCCGTGACTGAACCGGTCCAAGAATGGGCCGATCAGTGGGGCGACGATGGCGAAGGGCAGCATCGTCAGTCCGAGGAATAGCGCCACCTGGCTGCGGGCTTCGCTCGTGGCGCCCGCGAAGAACAACGTGCCGGCCAACGAGATGGCGACAGCGGTGTCACCTGCGGCGTTGGTCGAGTGCAGGTGGATGAGCCGGCTCAGGCCCGACTGTTTGGCGCCCTCGGCATCGGCGGCGCGTCGGGCCTGGCGCATCGTGTAGAGGCTGGCCCGGTGGGTGCCCCGCGCAACTCCCCGAACAGCCTGTCCGGTGACGCGACCGGTGGCCTTGGCGCCGGTCCCCAACCCGCGCCCCACCGCTCGGGCGCGTTCCCCAGCGAGGGCGGCGTCTGGACGGTGACGAGGGCTGTCCCAGTCGTCACCGGGATCTGCTGTGACTGGGTCGCCCTCCGGGTCCGCCAGGCGGTCGTCGGTGGTCGACGATCGTTGGTGGGGGTGGTCAGAAGTCACAAGAACATCTTGCCTCCCCGTTGGGTCATCTGGAGGCTTGGCTCGCGCGCCCGATCGATCGTTCCGGGATTTCTACGGGCGAGACTCGGTCCACGCCACCCACCTGATCTGACAGGAGCCCTGCCGGTGAGTCATGATGCGGAGGTGAGCACGCTTCTGCGCAATCAGGCCGATGGACCCGCCGCTGAGGCGACCGACCAGGCTCGGGCCGCCCTCGTGGAGGAGGTCGACGCGACTGCGGTCGGGGAGTACCTCGACCTGGTGGTCGAAGGGCCCCGTGTGGTCACCCACCACTTCACCTGCACGCTGCCCGGCTACACCGGGTGGCGCTGGGCCGTCACCGTTGCCCGGGCCTCTCGACAGAAGACTGTGTCGGTCTGCGAGATAGTTCTGCTGCCGGGTGCCGAGGCGATCGTGGCCCCCGACTGGGTGCCCTACCGTGAACGCGTCCAACCAGGCGATATGTCTCCGGGCGATCTGATGCCGGTCAGCGACGACGACGTGCGCCTCGTCCCGACGTACTCCTTCGGCGACGACCCTCTGGACACCGACGACAAGACTCAGGTTCGCCTGGTCGCCAAGGAACTCGGCCTGGGCCGGGTCCGGACGCTCTCGCCCGAGGGCCGCGACGCGGCCGCTGAGCGTTGGTACGACGGTGGCGCCGGCCCGGACGCCCCGATCGCCGAGGCCGCCAGCGACCAGTGCCACAACTGTGGCTTCCTGGTTCGCCTCAACGGTCCGCTGTCCGAACTGTTCGGGGTGTGCGCCAACGGTGACGCCAACGACGACGGCCGTGTCGTCTCCTACGACCACGGCTGCGGGGCGCACTCCGAGGTGCGCGTGGCCAAGAAGTATGCGCCGGTCCCGGTGCCTGATCACGTCTGGGACACCTTGTCCCCCTCCGACATCGAGACCTTCTGAGGCTGCACGCCATGGGTCTGGAGGACGAGCAGCCGGGTCAGCGGGAGTTCCGCAACAAGACCTACCTGATCGCCAAGGTGGAACCGCTGGACGTCGATGGGGTGCGGGCCGTCCAGATCGGCAGTGCCCTTTTCCTGGTGGCTTTCGTGGCTCTGCTGCCGTTCTACGGTCGGCTTGCCGAGGACGATCGCACCTGGTGGTTGTGGACCTGCCTGGCCGGATTCGGGTTGGGTCTCCTGGGATTGGAATACTGCAAACGTCACGGGCGACTGCGTCGCGAAGAGCGCGAAGCACTGGCCGCAGGACCTGGCGGCGACCCCGCCGGCGAATAGGCATCCCGACCGGTGCGGTCCGCAGTTTTGCCCTGGCGGTGAGCGGACGGTAGCCTCGCTTCTCGTGTCTGGGTCCAACCAGGCCGTTGCGCGTGCCCGAAA
>CBDTZB010000073.1:0-8760 GCA_965364795.1 uncultured Nocardioides sp. | reverse complement strand
ACCGACGACACCAGTGAGCCCAAGGACCTGACCTACTCGTGGAACCTCAACGACGGCGGATCCTCGGTGGATTCGACGGCCGCCGCCTTCCAGACGAAGTTCAAGCAGGCAGGCCGCCAGCGCATCACGTTGACGGTCACCGATGAGGCTGGCAACTCCACCACGGTGAACAAGCGTCTCAAGGTGTTGCGCTACGTGACCTGCAACTCCGGTCGTGTGGATCGGTCCGGATCCTGGCGCAAGCTGCGCAACCAGCAGGCGCGTCGCACGGTCTACTGCGACACCCAGGGCAGGGGCCGTGGCCAGGACGTGCTGACCATGGACTTCACCGGCAACTACCTGATGATGGTTCGCGCCAAGGCGAAGAACGGCGGACTGGCCACTGTCTTCATCGACGGCAAGTTGGTTCGTAGCCTGTCGATGAAGAAGAAGGGTGGCGGCCTGAAGTTCAACAACCGAGTCGCGTTCCGCGGGTTCGGCGGCGGCAAGCACACGGTCCGCGTCGAGATCAGCCGCGGCCAGGGTTACATCGAAGGGTTCGTGGTCAACCAGTAGGACCACATCTCACGACGTACGACGCCCGCCCGGGTCCTCCCGGGCGGGCGTCGTCGTTGCTGGGTGCAGGTTGCTGGGGTTCTGGCTAGACCGTGTGGATCAGGGCTTCGTGCCCTCGACCTCGGACTTGATCCGGTCAAGGGTGAGCTTCATCCCCTCGTTGAGTTCGGCGGTGAACTTCTCCGGTCCGCCAAGGAGGACCTTCGTGATCCCCTGGGAGAGCTTCGAGATGCCGTCGGGGGTCTCCCGACGCTGGATGACCTTGGTGCCGGTGGCGGTGGGCTGGAGTTCAAAGGACCAGATGGTCTTGTTCTCCGCGATCCGAAAGGCGAAGTCCTTGTGCGGCTCGCAACGCACGACCTTGCCGGTGGTCGGCCAGAACAGCGGACCGCGACGGTTGACGTTGGCGAACTTGGCGCCCTGCTTGACCTCGCCGCCCTTCACCTTGCTGCGGACGACCTGGGGGCTCCACTGAGCCATCCGAGGCACGTCGGTGACGAGCGCCCAGACCTGGGCGGGGCCAGCGGCGATCTCGATGGACTGCTCCAACTGCGGTTGCGTGGGTTCGCTCATGGGCGAAGAGTACGGCGGGCCGCAAAGCCCTGCGGCGCTGCTCAGTGGTCGGGATCCGACGCTTCCTGGGCGACGGCCTTCGTCGTCTCCAGCGGAAGCCGTACGACGAAGCGGGTGCCGCCGCCGGGACGTTCGAAGACAGCGATCTCCCCCTGGTGGGACTCCACGATGGCTCGGGTGATGAACAGACCCAGGCCGATGCCCGGGATCGACTGGTGCTGGACTAGATCGCCGCGGACGAACTTCTCGAAGATCGAGTCGTGCTCGCTCGGCGGGATACCCCGCCCCGTATCGGTGACGCTGAGCACCGCGGCGTCATCGGCGAGTGCGACGCTCACCCCGATCTTGCCACCCTCTGGGGTGTACTTCGCGGCGTTCGAAACCAGGTTGTCGACCACCTCGATGAAGGACTCGTCGAGCGTCATCACGATCGGAGGACACATCTCGAGTTCCAACGAGAGCCCTGCGCCCTCGACCGCCGGGCGTGCGGACTCCACGGCCTGCTCCACCACGCTGACCAGATCCAAGGGCAAACGGCCGTCGGGGGGAATCCGCTTCTCACCGGCTACGCGCAGGATCTGCTCCACCAGCCGTTCGATCCGGGCGATGTTGCGTGACACGACGCTGAGATGCGCAACGCTGCGGGCTGTTTCGGGGTGCTCCTCCAAGGACTCGGTGACGATCTCGACGTACCCCTTGACCGAGGCGAGGGGGGTGCGCAGCTCGTGCGCGACCAGAGCGACGAAGTCCTCCTGGGCCGCGGCCGCGGCGAGTCGATCGGTGATGTCCCGCTGCACCGTGGCCAGAGCGAGCGGCTCACCGCTCTCCGGGTCGGGGACCATGAAACTGACGACCTCAACCGGGACCGCCGTGTCGTCGGCGCGTCGCAAGCTCGACTCCCCCGCCCAACGACCGTGTTGCCTGACGGCGGGCTGCTCGACCTCCTCGGACTGTGCGGCGCCTTCAGGTGTGAGGTAGTCCGAGATCACCGTCGCGGATACGTCCAGGTCGAGCGGCAACCCGAACAGGGTGCGGGCAGCAGGGTTGAGATACCGGAGGGTGGCGTCCATACCGGCGATCGCGATGAAGTCACTCGACGACTCCACCAAGGCCCGGAACAGCTTCAGGTCGTTGTTGGCCTCTTGCAACGTCGCGGCTGCCGCACGCAACTCGGTGATGTCCTGCGCGATCCATCCGGTCCCCAGGCGGCGGGCTCCGTCCGTGTCGTAGAGCGGGAAGAGTTGGCCGCGCACGACCACGTCGCCCCCCGGAAGTCGCAACTCTAGGTCCTCGGACCACCGCTCACCGCTGGCCACCTGAGCGACGAGTTCGTCGACGCGATCCCCGCTCATCATCTGCGAGACCGCCGCCCAGAGGTCCTGGGTGGAGGAAGACAGGTCGAGCTCGGCGATCCGAGGGTTCACATAAGTGATGCGGCGCTGCGTGTCGGCGATGGCGACGTAGTTGGGGGAGTCGTCGGCCAGTGCCCTGAACCTGCTCAGGTCCTCGAGCGCTGCGAGGTGGTCAGTCAGGTCGGTGGTTACTCCCACAGAACTCTCGAACGCGCCATCGGCTCCATGGACCGGCTCGTAGAAGGTTCCCAACAGGCGACCCTCCACCTCGCCCTGAGTGAAGAAGCTTTCGCCGGACGTTGCCCGGCGCAGATCCGCCAGGACCGTGGGGTAGTCGGCGTAGACGGTGAAGAGGTCCGCTCCCGCCAACTGGCCCGGCTGGAGCCCGAGAGCTGCGAGTCCCGGACCCACCGAGAAGGTGCACCGACCCTGCCGGTCCACCCCGAAGACTATTCGGGGCCCGAGTCGGGCGAATTCCTCGAGTGTCAGCGCCATCGAACTGCCCTCGCTGGCTCAGAGTGCTGCCGACCTGGCCTTTGTGAGGCCCCTGACGTCCCGAGACGACCCAGACCGCGGTGACGCTGCATCGGGATCATGCCTGCTGCTCAACCCACCAGGCGGTCAGCGCCGCTCGCGCCTCGTCCTCGGTCATCGGACCGCGGTCCATCCGTAGTTCCAGCAGGTACTTGTAGGCCATGCCGACCTCTCGCCCGGGACCCAGGCCGAGGATCTCCATGATCTGGTTGCCGTCGAGGTCGGGGCGAATCGAGTTGAGTTCTTCCTCCTCCGACAGCTTCTCGATCCGTTTTTCGAGGTCGTCATAGGTGCGGCGTAGGCGGTCGGCCTTGCGCTGGTTGCGGGTGGTGCAGTCGGCACGAGTGAGGATGTGCAGCCGCTCGAGGTGGTCGCCGGCGTCCCGGACGTAGCGGCGTACGGCCGAGTCGCTCCACTCACCCGAGCCGTAGCCATGGAACCGCAGGTGCAGTTCGACCAGTTTCGCCACAGCAGTCGTCTGGTCCTTGGAGAAGCGCAGCGCCTGCATCCGCTTGCGGGTGAGCTTCGCGCCCACGACGTCGTGGTGATGGAAGGTGACGGTGCCGTCGTCGACGAAGCGTCGGGTCTTGGGCTTACCCACGTCATGCATCAGGGCCGCGAAGCGCGAGATGAAGTCGGGTTCGTCGAGGCCCAGGCGCCCTTCGAGTTCGATGGACTGCTCGAGCACCGTCAGGGTGTGCTCATAGACGTCCTTGTGGCGGTGGTGTTCGTCACGTTCCAGAGCCAGGGCGGGGAGTTCGGGCAGCACGCGTTCGGCGAGCCCGGTCTCCACCAGCAGGGTCAGACCCAGGCGTGGGTACGGCGCGCAGATCAGCTTGATCAACTCGTCGCGGACCCGTTCGGCCGAGATGATGTCGATCCGCTCGGCCATCGCCGACATCGCGCGCACCACTGCGGGATCGACGGTGAAACCGAGTTGAGCGGCGAACCGGGCGGCCCGCATCATCCGCAGCGGGTCGTCGGAGAAGGAGTCCTCCGGGGTGCCCGGGGTCCGCAGGACCCGGTGGGCGAGGTCGACCACGCCGCCGTAAGGGTCCTCGACCTCACGGCCGGGCATCCGCACCGCCATCGCGTTGACGGTGAAGTCACGCCGACCCAGGTCGCCGTCGAGCGAATCCCCGAAGGCAACGTCGGGTTTGCGTGAGGTGGCGTCGTACTCCTCAGAGCGGTAGGTCGTGACCTCCACGATCCACTCCCCCTTACGGGCGCCGATGGTGCCGAATTCGCGGCCCATATCCCACAACCCGTGGCCCCAGCCCTTGAGCAGGCGCTCGGTCTCGTCGGGCAACGCGGAGGTGGCGAAGTCGAGGTCGTTGTGCCGACGCCCCAACATCGCGTCGCGCACGGGACCGCCCACGAGGGCCAACTCGTGACCGGCGTCGGCGAAGCGTCGGCCGAGTTCGTCGATGACCGGGGCGATCCGCTCCAACTCCTGAGTCACCGAGCGCTGAACCTCAGTCACGTTGAGGGGCGGTAGCGCCGACGTATCGGTCACCGGCGGCTTGGAAGAGGACGAATCGGGCACGCCCCGGAGTCTAAGTCCCAATTCGGGGTGCAGCGTGACTGATGTGCGTACGGCGGCCCGATACCCTCGCGGAGTGGCTTTAGGAGTGGGGTGCGCCCCGAGAGACGTGCGCGCCCCCGGGGCGTACCTCGCGCGCGGCGGCGCCTGGGTGGTGCCGCTCCTTCTCGCCCTGCTGATGGGCTTGGCCCTGCCCGCTCAGGCCGGCTCGGCTCCTCGCGCCGCTGGCAGCGCTACTGGCAGCCCGGTCGGCAGCGCCGATGACTACGACCCCGCCCTGACGATCACCATCGACTCACTCAACCCCTCCTACGTCCCGCGTACGGGCGTGCTGCGGGTGACCGGTGAGGTGACGAACGTCGACACCGTCGACTGGGTGGACATTAACGTCTACGCCTTCCTCGGCAACAACGCGATGACCACCGCCGCGGAGGTGGCCGACGCGGCGGCGACCGATCCGACCCAGGGTGTCGGGGACCGCATCATCGCGCCAGGCACCGAGGACAAGATCGCGCTCATCGAGCCCGGGAAGAGCGCGGTGTTCTCCCTGGCGATTCCTCGTTCGGAGTTGAACGTCTCTGAGTCGGGCGTCTACTGGTTCGGCGTGCACGCCATCGGGTCGAGCGTGACCGACCCCCGCGACGGAGCTTCGGTCGCCGACGGGCGGGCCCGCACGTTCCTGCCCTACGTCCCCGCTTCCACGCCGGGCTCGATCAAGACTGCCCTAGTCGTGCCCCTGCGGCGTCGCCTCGACTTCGCGCCCAACGGGTCCCTGGCGGACCCTGCCGCCTGGGGCAAGACGCTCGCCCCCGGCGGTCGCCTGCGGGCGGCCGTGGACTTCGGCGCCGCCGCCGGTGAACGGCCCGTCAACTGGCTGGTCGACCCCGCGTTGCCCGACGCCGTACGCCGTCTGAGCACCGGCAACGGGGGTCGCTCCCTGGCCCCCACCACCGCTGACCCGAGCGATCTCGACGAGCCCAGCGCCCCCGAGCCATCGGGCTCGAACCCGAGCCCGGAACCACCCGAAGCCGATCCGACGACCGCACCCAACGTTCTGCCCCCCGCGCTCGAAGAGACCGCCACCAATGCTCAGGCCTGGCTGAGGCGTCTTGCGGTTGCACTGGCCGACTCCGAGGTCCTCACCCTGCCGTACGGCGACCTCGACGTCGCCGCAGCCGCGACCATCGATCCTTCGGTCTACCAGCGGGCCCGGAACCGGACCGGTGGGGTGCTGAACTCTCTGGGCATCGAAGCCAATCCAGCGATCGCCGCCCCCTCCGGCTACCTCAACGAAGCGGGCTTCGGTCTCGTGGAGGACCAGACCGTGCTGGTGACCGACGAGATGTTCGGCGACGACGTTCCCGGGGTCGCCGCCGTCGACGGCCACCGCATCGCCGTCACCTCATCGGGGGTCGCGGCCGGTGGTCCGGGGCCACAACATCCTTTGTCGGTCATCGGATTGCGTCAGCGGCTCCTCTCCGAAGCTGCCGTACGCCTCCTGAGCCCGGGACGCGTGCCCCTCGTGGTGCAACTACCCCCCAAGTGGCGCCCGGCCGGCGGTGCCGACTTCTTCAACGGACTCGACGTCGACTGGCTCGAGCTGACCACCGTGGCCGAGGCCACCGCCCGCAAGGGCTCACCGCGGGATCCGGCGACCCTGACCTACCCCGCCTCCCAGGAACGCCGCGAGCTGGATCTCGCCAACTTCCAGGCCGCCTCGGCGCTCACCCGCGCCGGCGCCACCCTGCAGAACCTGTTGACCCGCAACGACCGGGTCGGGGTCGCGCTCGGCGATCAGGCCCTCACCTCGCTGTCGTACGGCGCCCGGCAGGCTCCCGCCAAGTCTCGGATCTCGGCACTGGAGTCGAAGGACTGGATCGATTCCCGGCTGCGCTCGGTCACGATCACCTCCCCGTCGGGGGTGACCCTGACCGGTGACAGCGGGGAGTTCGGGGCCATCGTCGAGAACAGGCTGAACCAGCCCGTTACGGTCGGCATCACCGCGGTCGCCGCGGACGGTGCCATCTCCATCAACCCGGTCGCTCCGATCCTGCTCGCCCCCGGCGCACGCACCTCGGTCAACCTCACCGCCGTGGCGAGTGACGCCGGCGTTCACAACGTCGAGCTGATGCTGACCGACTCTGCCGGCAACGCTCTGGGCAGCAGCGACTCGTTGCCGATCCGATCAGCCCAGGTCAGCGGGGTGATCTGGGTGATCATGGCCAGCGGTGCTGTGCTGTTGTTCGGCGCGATCGCGGTGCGGCTGTTCCGGCGGATGCGTGGCGAACGGGCAGTCGCGTCCCCGCGGACGGGGCCCGCCCCCGAGAATCCGATCCCATGACCGCTTCGGATCAGACCGACGACCAGAAGATGCTGGCCTCAACCGCCATCATGGCCGCGGGCACCATCGTCTCGCGCGCCAGCGGCTTCGTTCGTTCGGCGCTGCTCGCGGCGGCGCTGGGCGTCCAGGTGCACGCCGAACTGTTCAACATCGCCAACACGATCCCGAACATGCTTTACATCCTGCTGGCCGGCGGAATCTTCAACGCCGTGCTGGTCCCTCAGTTGGTGCGGGCGATGCGCAACGACGCCGACGGTGGCGAGGCCTACACCAACCGAATCATCACCCTGGCTGGTCTTTTCCTGCTCATCGCCACCATCTTGCTGGTCGCGGCGGCACCGCTGGTGATGTCGGTCCTGCTCAACGCGGAGTACTCCGGCCCCGAACTGGTCGAACAGCGCCAGTCCGCCATCGACTTCGCCCGCTACTGCCTACCCCAGGTCTTCTTCTACGGCATGTTCGTGCTGGTCGGGCAGATCCTGAACTCCCGCCAGCGCTTCGGCCCGATGATGTGGGCCCCGATCGCCAACAACGTCATCTCGATCCTGGTGCTGGTGGCCTACTTGTTCGTCTTCGGTGCGGCCACCGCAGCCGAGCAGACCGCGGCGTACACCACCAACGAGGAACTCCTCCTCGGCATCGGCTCGACGCTGGGGATCGTCGCCCAGTTCCTGATCCTGCTTCCCTACCTGAAGGCGGCGGGCTTCACCTACCGACCGCGCTTCGACTTTCGCAACACCGGCCTGGGCCACACGTTGCGCCTGGGCATCTGGACGGTGCTGTTCATCATCGTCAACCAGATCGCCTACGTCGTGGTGGTCCGGCTGGGATCAGGTGGTCCCGCCGAGAGTGACGACGGCACCGGCACGGTGATCTACGCCGGCGCCTTCTTGATCGTGATGGTGCCCCACTCGATCATCACGGTCTCGCTGGCCACCGCGGTGATGCCGCGACTCTCCGCCCTGGCCGCCGAGAGTGACTTCACCGCGATGGCCCGGTCACTGGCCTCGTCGGTGCGCTCGGCTATGGCGGTCGTGGTGCCCTTCGCGGCTCTCCTCCCGCTGCTGGCTCCTGACCTGGCCAAACTCGTCTGGGGTTACCTCGCCGCGGCGGAGACCTACCCGCGCTATGTGCCGACCCTGTCGCTCTTCGGGGCCGGGCTGATCTTCTTCACGCTGCACTACCTGATGCTGCGCGGCTTCTACGCCCTCGAGGACACTCGCACGGTCTTCTTCATCCAATGTGGCGTCGCCGCCACCAACATCGTCGTGGCGCTGACCCTGGTCTCGCTGACCGACGCGGCTTTCACCGCTCCGGCCTTGGTCCTGGCCTACACCGCGTCGTACGTCGTGGGGTCGGCGATCTCCTACGGGGTCCTGCGTCGCCGACTCGGGGGGCTCGAGACTCCGCGACTGGTCCGCTTCATGGTGCGTCTTGCGGTGGTCGTCGGCGGCTCGACCGGACTCGCCCTGGTCACGGCCCTGGTGTTGCGGCACCTCACCGGGGAGGCCACCTTCCCCGTGGCGATCCTGCGCACCGGCGTCATCACTTTGGTGGATTTGGCGGCGTTCGTGGTCCTGGCACGGGCGGTCCGCCTTCACGAGGTCACCTCGATCATCTCCATGGTCACGGATCGACTTCCCGCGCGACTTCGGCGATGACGCCGCGACCGAGGGGCGATACATCGGGCGTTTGCTCCCCAAGCAACCGGGCAATCCGTTTACAGTGAGCCCACAGGGGAGAGCCACCGAGAGGACGGGCGTGCGACAGGCCATCCGACCCGGCGACGTGCTCGCAGGTCGATATCGGCTCGTGGACCTGCTCACCGAAACCGGTGGCGGGAGGTTCTGGCGTGCACACGA
>CBDTZB010000072.1:0-8829 GCA_965364795.1 uncultured Nocardioides sp. | reverse complement strand
CGTTGCGCTCGACGGTCTCGTGGTAGCGCACCCACGCCTGGTCGAGTTCTGCCTCGTCGGAAGTCCTCTTCGTGTTGCCCCCGCGCAGCTCCTGCACCGTGGGCGCGTCGGGAAGGACGTCGGGCGCCGTCGGTGCGGCCGCAGCGTGCTCATCAACACGTTGCTGAGCCGCGATCAGCGCGGCGTGGGCGGAGATCACGGCCGCGGAGGGCGTGAGGTCCCCCACGGGTGGCTCCGGCAGCTCAGCGATCTCGGCCGCAAGATCCTCTGCGCCGACTCCGATCGGGGCAGGCGGTGGATCCCCAAGCCGGTCGTAGGCACCGAGAACCACCATGGCGTTACGGATCTGTTCGTCGTCCGCGGCGCCGCCGTTGGGTGCACCTTTGTCGTCGATCTTGCTCTGGAGGAGTTGCGCGGCGGCCAGCCGGGGTTTGAGGAGATTGATCTCTGCCCATCGATCCACGCTGCGAACCAGTTCAAGGTCCCGTGCGGCCAGGACCTTCTCCCGCGAGACTGCGCGCTCCTTGGCGATCACGTCGTTGAGTTGTTCGAGTTGCGAGAGCGCCTTCGCTGTGACGGTGCTGGCTTCGTTGAGCGTCCGCTCGAGAGCGGGCGCGTCCTGCAGTTCCTTGCGCCGGGCCTGCAACCAGGAGAGTGCCGCTTCCGCATCGAAGCCTGAAGTCTCGCTAGCGGCCGCGCGCTCCATCGCCTCATGCAGTTCATCGGCGTCGGACAGGACGCGCAAGACGTCGGCCTGCCCGATGAAGGTGGTGGCTCTGGCCGAGTGCCGGTTAAGCCCCAGAAGCCGGGTTCCGTCCAGGACGGCTTCGGTGGTGAGTTGGATCCCGAATCGGGCTTCGAGCTCGTCGATGGAGAGATCCCTGCCGGCGGAAGCGTCGGTGATCTCCGACTCCCCGCTTCGCAGGTCGTGGCTAAAACTCAGCTGCGCGCCGTCATCCATGGTCACCAGCACGCCGGCCGCCCACTGAGACCCCGACCACGGCCGGTGACGGCTGGCGAAATCGGACTGCACCGTGGCGTTCGTCCGAGGCTTGCGTTGGCCCGCCAACCCCGCGTAGAGGGCGGCGAACCAGGACGACTTACCCGTTTCGTTAGGACCGTGGAAGATGTTCATCCCCGGGCTCAGGGTGAGGATCTCGTCCTGGTAGGGACCAAAAGCGCTGGCGCGCACTTCATCGATGCGCATTGGTCACGTCCTCACGAGGTTGGGGCGTTCGGTTCGGTGGTGAGGGCCTGAAGCCCGAGCGCGGTGACCTGGTGGCGCGTGCGCGCATCGTCGGGGCTGTCGGCCATCGCACGGAGGAACTCGGCGATCATGCTGTGATCCCCGGCTCGGTGCGGCGGGTCGGCGTACTCGAGCGCGGAGAGATCGAGCTGCACGTCCTCGCTCGGCATCGGACCGCCGGACCCCGGAAGGAGTACGCCGGGAGCCAGCGTGCCCACGAGGGAGAGGTGGACGGGGGTGCGCCCACGACTCGCGCTGGCTAGTGCACGGCCCAGGGAGGCGGTGGAGAGTAACGGCGTGACATCAAGCTCGGCGCGGCTACCGGGCTGAGGAGGCAGCGACACGATCTGAGCGTTGACACCTTCGTCGGTCAGGTCCAGCAGCAGGGCGTTCGATCCCGTTGCGCCGGGCTCCTGCACGACGTGCGGCGCCACGAAGACCCCCTCCTCGGCGTGGAAGGTCGGGCCGCTAGTGATGAAGAGTTCGGTCGGTTCCTTGTCGGCCCACCCGGTCGTGTTGCCCTCAGGGCGAACCCAGATTCGACGGGTTCCGGGGCTTCCGCCGCGGCGAGGCGGATCGACGTTCGACGTCGCAGAGGTCCAGGCACTACCGAAGACCCCGGGCGCCGAGGGCAACTCGGAGTACGACTCAGAGCTCCAGACCTCGGTGTTCGGGGCGAACGTGGCGCGCTCGTAGGGGCCGCTGTCGCCAGCCCAGTCGCGCCTTCCGGGGGCGATCAGGACGCGCCCCGGGAAGGTGCCCAGCACCTCCGCGATGTGATCCACGGTGTCGGGCAAGACCGTTGCCCGGTGCAGCAGGTCCCCCAACACCACGATCGTGTCGGCCTCGTGCTTTTTCGCCTGGTCCACCACCTCGGGCAGCAGGGCCAGCGACCACTCCCGGAGTGCCCGTCCGAAAGACGGCACCAGATTGGGCCAGGGCCGGTCCACGTGGAGACCAGACACGATGAACATCCGACTCACAGCTCACAACCCGTCACACCAGAGTTATACCCAATGCGCACCCCAATAGACACCGTGTGACACGCATCGGACGCCTTCGTATCTCACTGGCCTAGCCAACCAGTCGGAGGTGAGGAGCTGACTTCCCGCCGGCTCCCCCGTCCCTCCCCGAACGGGGTGCTTCCAGGTCGATTCGGTAGATCAGCGAGTCGGAGGGCTCGGGCAGAATCTGGAGCAGGATCGCCTCGAGACGGTCCCGCAGGGCAGCGATGTAGTCCCTCAACCGGGTGATGCTGGCGTTCTTCTCGGACAACGTGGCGTCCTTCACTGAATTGCCCGAGGCGGCGGGAGGTGCGACTTCCTCCGTTCAACGATCCTCGCCCCGCGAGGTCACGCTGGCCTCAGGTGTTGGAGGCCCACGATCGCTTAACCATGTCGACGAGCACCGACCGGTCCACATCGGCCAGCCGCTTCACGTACAGGCAGCCTTTACCGGTCCGATGAGGCCCCAGCTTTTCGAGGAGGTCGGCATTACTGCCGTAGAACGTCAATCCGTACAGCGTCAAAGCAGCCTTTCGAGGAGCAAGCCCGACTGAGAACCACTGGTGCTCCTTGCCGTCAGCCGTCGTGTAGTGCTGAGTGCCGAAACCGATCATCGAGGGACCCCACATCACCGGCTCGGCACCGGTAACGTCGCGGATGAGGCTGACCGCCTCCATCGCATCCTGACGCCGTTTCTCGTCGGCCACACCGGCAAGGAACGCCTCGACGTCCCCATCGTGGGGCTTGGTCAATCGGTCCGAATCAGCCATGGGACGAGGCTACTGCCCCCACGGCTCGAGCCACGACCTGCGCGAGTTCTCGACCAGCGTCCTCCTGGACGAAGTGTCCGGCACCGGTGATCGCCACGTGTTGCTGGTGTCTGGCACCAGGCACTCTCTCCTGAAACACCTTCTCCCAGCCACGGGTGGCCGGGTCGCCGTCGGAGTAGGCGGTGACGAACGGGCGCTCGAACTGTTCAAGCGCTCGCATCGCACGTCGACCGATTTTCGCCCCAGGGTCGTTGGGGGTGAGCGGAAGGAGGGCGGTCATCTGGCGGAGCCCAGCCGTGTGCACCGCCTCGGCGAAGGGCGCGTCGTACGCCGCCAACACCTCGGCTGTCAGCGGGCGGACGGTGGCGGCACCGATGAAGTCGCTGGCTCGCAGAGTCGGCGCGCGCTGGGTGTAGAGGAGGTAGTCGAGCAGTCCCTCCTCGATGACCACGCGTGACTCCCCCGTCCGATGCACCGCCCAGGTCAGTCGGTCCGCCAGATCGGGGTCGGCCGTGTGCAGGATGGTGTTGGCTGCGACTACGGCAGCAAACCTGTCGGGTTCTGCGGCAAGGACGCCAAATCCGATCGGTCCACCCCAGTCCTGGGCCACCAGCGTGATCTGCTGGAGATCCAGACCTCTGACCAGGCTGTCGGTCCAGGCGATGTGTCGGGCGAAGGTGTAGTCGGTGGGATCCACCGGCTTGTCCGAACGGCCGAATCCGATGTTGTCGGGTGCGATCGCGCGGATGCCGGCAGCAACGAGCACCGGGATCACCGACCGGTAGAGGTAGGACCAGGTCGGTTGCCCGTGCAGAAGAAGCGCGACCGGACCGTCGCGCGGCCCCTCGTCCAGGTAATGCATCCGGACCGGGTCAAGCCCCTCCGCGGTCACCTCGGCGTAGTGCGGGGCGAAGGGGTAGTCGGGCAGATCGGTGAAGCACGAGTCAGGCGTCCGGGCGATCTCCATCACGACAACCCCACCCGTTCGGCCAGCCGGATCGCGGCCCTTCGCACCATCTCTTGGTTTTCAGGGTCCGGATCGGCGGCTACTTCCTCCGGAATCAGGCCGCCGAGGAGGGCTGCTGGTTGGGTCAGCCACGCCCACACCCGCCACGGATCCATGCCCGCTGACAGGAGCGGTCCCACGATGCCGAGCAGCTCCAAACGCACGTGACCGGCTGCATCCAACTGGAACCGGGGCACCACGACGCCGTCGTCGGTGGTGATCACGAGGAGTCGATGCTCACTGCCTGCCTTGTGCACAGCGAATCGGGTGGCCTCAAGGGTTGCGCCTCTGATCTCGGCGAGAGTGGCGTAGGTCAACGAAGCAGTGGCCATGAGCTGCTCACGCAGGCGCGCCTGCCGTGCGATCTGAACTAAGGGCAGGGGAATGGCGTGCTCCGGCTCTGCGCCCTGTTTGCGCAGCATCCGCTCGAGGTCGTGGAGTTGCTCGGTCGTCAGAGGCCCACCGGTGCGGGGATCTGTCCAACGTGCCTGACCAGCAGAGTCACGCTCGAGCCGGGGCAGACCGGCGGCTTGCAGATGCTCGGAAAGGCCCAGCCCCTCCAGCCACTGCGCCAGGCGCTCCGCAAGATCGGTCGAGGCCTGTCCGGGCTCAGAGTTCATGGGCTCCATCTTGGCCGATCCCTAGGTCGGCACCGGTAGCGCCTCAGTAGGGGCTCGAGCGCACCAGTCCGAGAGCGCGGTCCATGACGAAGGGTTGGTTCTGGCGGTAAAGCCATGGGCGACCGAACCAGAGGTAGGCATCGACGTACCGGCGCGCGTCCTGTCGCGCCTCCTCCGGCAGGCCCCAACGCTCGTTGGCGACGTCGGTGGTCGGCGGGATGCCGAGGGTGACACAGGTGCGCGCGTCCGTGGGCGAGTTGCAGACGAAGGCGTTGTCCGGGTCGGGGCCGGAGTAGGTGCCGAAGGTGAACGGGTTGCCGTTGTTCGACGTGTTCAGCACGACCTTCTTGCCGGTGATGCCCCGGGCGGCCAATGCCTCGACCACGTCGGCGCCCCGCTCGATATCCGACTCGACGGAGTTGTAATGGGTGCCGTTCAGGGCGATCCCCCGTGCCACCTCGATGCCAGCGGGCAGCAGGAACTTCAGCACCTCGGCAACTCCACCTTGACCGGGCGCCGGCCAGTCGGCAGACCCGATCTCGATGTAGACACTGGTGTTGGGGAGCGCGGAGAACGCCCGTGAGGCGTAGGCGATCAGGCTCGCCGGCACGGCAGGACCACCGGGGGCACACAGCGAGAAGGGGCCGTCCGGCTGGAGAACGATCGCCGTCGGCGTGGCGCCGACTGCGGCGGCGAAGCGATTGATCCAGGTGCGGTACGACGCCCGCTCACGTTCGCTCGGAAGCCGACGGCAGGCCTCGTGCTCCCAGGGCTCCATCCGGAACACCGACATCTGCACGAGGGCCCCGGAGTCCCCCGCCTGGGAGTTGGCGATGTAGTCGCGCACCTTGCCGGCGATGGCGTCGTCGGAAATCCAAGCCCCGAACCAACCGGCCTTGGGGGTGTTCACGATCTTGCCCAACAACCGCCTGGTCTCGCCGGACGAGTTCAGGTAGGGCTGCCACGCCTGCTCGGCGGGGCCGCGATAGACGCCCCAGGTCCGTCCCGCAAGCGGATTCGCCGCGGCTGCCTTGGCCGCTCGTGCCGCGACCCGGGCCGCCTCCTTGCGGGCCGCTTCTGCCTTGGCCCGACGAATGGCGGCGCGGTCTATTGTGAAGGTGGTGCCGTCGAGAATCTTCTGAGCGGCTGGCGCGGCGGGAGCCGTGACAGTCGATCGCGCAACCGCGCGCCCACTCTCCTGGGAAGTCGGTTCCGATGTGCCCCCACAGGCCGACAAGGTCAGCGCGCCGACGGTGAGGAGACCAGCGACGTGGTTAGCGCGGACTCGTCGCTGTGACGACGAACGAAGAGCGATGGGGATAGGACGACACCTCCAGAGTGCAGGCACAGCCTAGCCGCGGCGGATACATTCGACCCTCGCCCACTACTCGACCCAATCGTCCAGAGCGTCGGCGTACAACTTCTCGACCATCGCGACCTTCTCGTCGAGGTTGTCGACGGACCAGCCCTCGGTGGAGACCGGGTCCAGAACTCGCACCTGGACCACGCCGGGGGTCATCAGCATCGAGCGGGCGGGCATGATCTCGCCGGCGTTGCGGATGACCACCGGGATCATCGGCACCTTCGCCTGCATCGCCAGATGGAAGGCGCCCTTCTTGAAGGGCAGCAGTCGGGGCGTCGGCGAGCGCGTGCCTTCCGGGGCGATGACCAGTGAGGTGCCGGAACTCAGACTCTCCAGGGCTGGCGCCAAGGCTTCTCGGGCGGCAACTTTGTCGGTGCGATCGACGTAGGCGACGTCGGCGAGCCAGCCCATGGCGGCGAAGGTCGGGTCCTTGGACAATTCCTTCTTCGCGACCCCGGTGAAGTCCCGTCGCAGCAGAGCCGCGAGGACGACCACATCGAGTTGGCTCTGGTGGTTGAACACAAACACAGCCGGACGGGAGCGCCAGAGGTTCTCCTGGCCGGTGACCTCCAACGTCACACCGGCCCCCGCCAGCGCCAGTTCGGAACTGATGGCCGCAGCCACGGTCAGCGCCGTACGCCGATCTCGGTTCAACAGCCCCATGCCCAGCCCCGCGGTGACCCCGGCGGCGAGGCCCGCGAAAGAAGCGGTGGATCGAATCACGTTGGTCGGCGTCAGGCGCCGCTGACGATGCAGGCGGTGAATGGGCCAGCCGCGCTCGGTTGCTGTCTGCGTCAGGGTGCTGTCGGGGTTCAGTGGCCGCGGGCGCCCAACGGTCTCGAGGTAGAAGACGTCCTCGCCCCCGTTGCCGTAGGCGTAGGACTCTTCAAGGTCCAGGCCCTGCTCCGCAGCGAAGTTCACGACCGCGACGGCTTTTCCAGGTCCCCACAGGATGGGACCGTCGACCTGGCCGGTCACAATCCCGTCCAACGTCTCAACCTCAGTCACCAGGAGGTGTTCGATGCCCAGGTCCTCGGCTGCTGCTTGAGCTTGGAACCGGGTAGCCGAGGAGGCCAGAGCCACCGTGTGACCGGCCCGCAGGTGGGCCCGGATGAGGCGTCGCGCATCCGGGTACAGCTGACCTGAGATCCGGGACCGGAACAGTTGCTGGCCCATCGCCTCAAGGTCGGTGAGCGCGGTGCCGCGGAGCGCACCTAGGCCCACTCCCACGAGACGGGTCACGTCATGACCACGCTGCTGCATGTTGAAAACCTCGACGAGGGTCCCGACGAGTTCCTGGGGTTTCACGGCACCGCTGGCCATGCGCTCGCGGAAGTACAAGGCGGCCGAATAGCCGTGGATCAGGGTGCCGTCGAAGTCGAAGAATGCTCCGACCTCCGGACCCTGGGGACCCACGGCCACGGCTGCGAGCAGGTCGTCGATGTCGGCCATGGTCAGTTACCTCCCGCCAAGGACCGGACAACGGCGATCGCGTCAACGGCGTCGGCCAGCTCGTCGGCGAAGCGTTGGCGCTCTCGGCGCAGATCGTCTCCCCCGGGACCCAGCAGATCCCGGTTTCCCGCCAGTTTGAGAGCCCCACCCATCAGGTCCTTAGACATCGACTCCGGTGAGTGCAGGTCATGCTGCAACCATCGCTGATGTGCGACGCCCAGAGACTCGGCGATGAGCCCATCGCTGTCCAGGGGCGCCGCCGGTTCACGGGTCAGCAACCGGTCGGCCACCACCGAGTAGGCCTCGAGGAAGGGTCCGATCACTCGGTGGGCCAAGAGCAGGTGGGTGTCGCCCAGACTTTCGGTGAACTCGCTGGCGTTGACCTTCGAGTCCGTCCACCCCGGACTCACCAGGTCGGTTTCGTAACGCATCTGCGCGTCGAACTCGCGCTTGGTCGCGAAGAAGAATTCGTACTTCAGCAGATCCCGCAGCGCCAACGCGCGCTGCCAGGTGGCTTCCACCGCATCACCAGCCTGCGCATCGTCCGCTGCCTGGACCAGGGCGACCTCCAAGATCGCCCGGTCGATGAAGTAGTGGGTCACGGTGTTGCGGTAGAACGCGGCCTCGTGCTGGCGGTCGGGCGCGATCGAATACACCGACTCCAGGCCCCCGGCGTACTCCACGACGACGCCCTCCCGCACCAGGGTCGCCAACGCCTTGCGCAGCCCCTCTGGGCGGCCAAGGTCAACGTCAGCGGTGAGCGGGAGTTGGCGGCTCCGGACGTAGACCACCAGCGGCTCAAGGACGGCCAAAGTCTCCGCCAGGGTCATCGCGCGGCCGTCGTTGTCGAGAAGACCGAAAGCAACGAGGGCTGAGGGGGTGATCGGGGTCGCCGCGTTGATCCGGTGCGCGACCTCGAAGGCCACTCGGGGCACCACCTCCGTCAAGTCATCGGTCTCGGCACGTGCCCCGGCGTCAGCGAGAGCCTCCCGCAACGACAACGGTGAACCGAAGCGGACGTGGACGCGTCCACGTCGACGCCCTTGCGCGCGGGCAAACCGCACGAGCCAGGTAAGGCTCTCGGGGGTCTTGGTCCCACCGCTCTCCTCGCGGGAAAGTGCGGAGACCTCGTGTTGCTGGTCGTAGACGATCGACACGGGGACCAGATAGGCGTCGTCGCCGTCGTCTCCGTTGGCCCGGAAGGCATCGACGAGGTAGCGCAGAACTCCCATCCGTGGTGGCCGCAGCTTGCCGGTTCTGGTGCGTCCCCCTTCGAAGTACCACTCGAGGTTCGCGTGATGCCGCAGTAGAAACCCGAGGTAGAGCCGCAGCATGGCGGGATAGACGGGGTCGTCCCGCGTGGAGCGG
>CBDTZB010000071.1:0-8834 GCA_965364795.1 uncultured Nocardioides sp. | reverse complement strand
GCGCCGAGCGGATCATGGTCCGCGAGGACAAGACCGCAGCGGACCTGGTCGGCAAGGCGTTGGTTGCCGACGGTGCCATCCTGCGCACCGGCAAGGGCGTGGTCGAGGTCAAGCCCGACGAAGAAGGCGGATCGAGCGGCACCTTGATCCTCGAGGGCGGCAGCGAGGTGCCGTTCGGACGCTTGCTCGTCGCGGTCGGGCGCACGCCTCGGACCAAGGACATCGGGCTGGATGAGGCCCAGGTCGAGGTCGACAAACGCGGCTTCGTGGTGACCGACGACTATCTGCGAACCACCAACATCCGGATCTGGGCGGCGGGCGACCTCACCGGGCATCCTCAGTTCACCCACACCGCCGGCAATCACGGCAGCCTCGCCTCCTCCAACGCCGTGCTCGGCGTACGCCGCAAGGTCGATCTGACCGCCATTCCGCGAGTGACCTACACCCACCCCGAGGTGGCGTCGGTAGGCCTGGGCACCGAGCGTCCGGCGCAGGGCCATCAGATTCTGGAGTGGAAGCACTCCCACGTCGACCGTGCGGTCGCCGAGGGCGACACGGCGGGGTACTCCCGGCTCGTGGTGGACAAGAAGGGCCACATCCTTGGCGGAACAATTGTCGGGCCACGGGCGGGGGAGACCCTCGGAGAGGTGGTCCTCGCCGTCGCCAAGGGGATGACCACGCGCGACCTCGCTGGCGTGGTCCATGCCTACCCGACCTACAACGACGGTCCCTGGAACGCCGCGCTGATCGACGTACGTTCCACGCTCGAGGCGCCCCGCACCGCCAAGGCCCTCGGCACTCTGGTGAAGGCGCGCCGCTGGTGGGTCAACCGGGACTGACGTCGTCGTCCGGCGCAGTGAGCAACGAGCGCTCGTCGGCCCGATGCTCAAGCACCTCGCGGACGTAGGAGTCGACGACCACGTCGAGCGCCACGTCATGACCGGCCTCCTCCGAAAGCCTCCATCCGTGCTCGAGCACCTCGTGGTAGACCTCGGCATCCTCCAAACGTCCGCGCAGACCCTCGGGGATCGAGTTCATCGTCGGTAGCCAGCGCTCTTGGAGCCACCGGCTGGCCAGGACGGCGTCGGGCAGGACATGCGGCCCGTCCTGGATCCAGGCACCGTAGGCCCGCATCGCGGTCAAAAGCCGGCGTGCCTGGTTCTCGTGCGCCACGATGCCGGTCAGTCCCGCGAGTTGTCGACGGTGATGGCCCTCCTCAACGATCGTGGGACGGAAATGGACTCGGCCGTCGCGGGAGTCGAGTTCAACCTCGTCGGTGTCGAAGCCGAGTTCGTTGAGCCGTTGGAGCCGTTGATGGACCGAGGCGAGTTGGGCGTCGCAGACGTCTTCGGTCTGGGTCAGGTCGCCCCAGAGGGCGAGGTAACGGGTCTCCAGGCTCCTGCCCGTTTCGAAGGGGTCAACGCCTTCCTGAAGTCGCCCGGCCGCCTGAAGATCGAGCAGTCCGCCGACGGTGTTCTCCACCGCGATGTCGAGGTCGTGCGCCCGTTGACCAGGGCTGAGTCGGGGATGGATCTCGGCGGTCTCGGTGTCCACGACGTAGGCCCGCAACGCACCTGCGTCACGCAGGAACAGAGCGTTGTTGAGCGAGCAGTCGCCCCAGAAGATCCCTTCAAGGTGTAGCCGCACCAACAGGACGGTCAGAGCGTCGACAAGGTGCTCACCGAGTGCTGGAACGTTCGATGCGCGGAAGAGGTGTGAATAGGGCAGTGAGTAGCGCAGGTGTTTGGTGATCAGGATCGTGGGCAGTGCCTCGCCATGCCGGTCGAACCGCTCCGAGGCGATGCCGATGAGTTGGACAGCCGGCAGACCGTGCTGATGGAGCGCGGTGAGCACCTCAAACTCGAGCACCGCCAAGCGGTGCGGGAGTTCCTTCAAGGCCACGAAGCCGTCGCCGGCCCGGGCGAAGCGGACGACGTGGCGGTGGGTTCCAGCAGGCAGGGCCACCGTGATCTCGGCCGGCCAGTCCTCCAACGGAAGCTCCCACGGAAAGGCAAGCAGATCCGTCTGAGGGACGGTGGTCTTGAGCTTGAAGGAGACCATAGGAACCTTCTAGGCGGTCCACACCGCAGGTGTGTCGATCGGTTCGGATGAGAAGTCGGGAGTGGCCGTGATGTGAGCCATCATCGTCTCCAGATCCACTTCGAGGCAACACTCGTGATCCTCGTGGGTCCAGCGCATCCGGAAGGACGACCCCGAAGTCTCCTCGATGCTCGGGCCAAGACCGTTGAAGGCCGGGTGGGTGGAGCGAAGCCGGAGCAGGCGTCCTTGGCGCACCGCCGGCTCGGAGGTGAGCATCCGCTCCACATCGCTGACGGTCAGGTTGGTGCGGTTGATCGCCCGACCCTCCCCGGTGCGCTCCACGGCCCCTTGATCGTTGCGACCACCGAGGAGACCCAAGTAGTAGACCTGCGGTCGGCCGGCGCTGAAGAGTTGGATGGCGCGGGCGACCACGAGGGCATCGACGCTGCCCGCAGCGTCGAGGTAGGAGCAGTTGACCTGGTGGGCGTCGAAGTCGAGGCCCCGAGCCGCGGCACCCTGGATGCGGTTGATGTTGGCGCCACGGCCTGCGAGAACGCCGACCAGATCCTGCAGGTCGCCGTCGGGGAGTACGCCGCTCAGGTCAGGCTGGATGGGGATGCCGTCGTGGGTGTCGAGGGTGGTCACCGTGGTGGCGGTCAGCCCGGAGAGATGGTTCACGAGCGCGTCGCTGCGACGCGTGTGCAGGGCATGAGCGGTGAGCCCCGGGAGGGTGAAGTCGTAGGTGAGGAATCCGCGCAGGCTGAGCGCTTTGATGGTGGCGGGTGCGGCGTGGATCTCGGGAAGGATGGCCATGCCGTGGTCGGCGGCCAAGTCCCGGAAGTAGTCCAGTGCCTCCCAGATGTCCGGCTCGACCATGAAGCAGGTCGTGCCGGCGCGTTTGGTGAGGTAGCCGACGGCGTCGAGCCGCACCTCGGTGGCTCCGGCGCCAGCAAGCCCGGCGAACCACTCAGCGAACTTCGAGGTAGTCAGAGGTGACCGCCAGTCCAGATCGATCTGATCGCTCTGATCCACCGCGGTTCCGAAGGTGGCCCAGACCCGCTCAGTCCGAGGGGCGCCCTCGGCGGGTTCGCTGAGGGGAATGTCGATGAAGGGGTGCTCAGGCTTGCGGAGGACGAGACGCGCCACGTCCGCTTGCGGGACCACTCCTTGGGGCCAGATCTTGTCCGGACGCATGAACAGGTCGGCGTGCTCGGACCCCCGACCCACGCGTGCGAAGTCCTCGAACTCGACCGATCGACGCGAGAGGTGGTTCACCATCACATCGAGCGTCAGGGGCCCCAGCCGGCCGATGTCCTCGAGATCGGACCACGTTCCGAACCGCTCCTCGACGGTGTCGTAGCGCGTGGGTGCGAAGCCACGGTCTGCGGAGGAGGGGAACGGCGGGAGCACATGAACGCCGCCCGCGAAGAGGCCCGACAGGCCCCCGGAGAGGAGTTCGGCGAGCGCGCCGAGGGAGCCACCCAACGAATCGGGATAGGTGATCAGCTGGGGGCGCTGGGTGGGTGACGGCACGGCAGTCATTGAAACAGCCTGCCGGTGCCTCGGCGAGGCTCTTGGGCCAGGCCGGTCTAGTCCGATCGACGGCTGGGGGCGGGGAACCCTGACTTTGAGCCGGATTCGTCCGGCCCTATCGAGTTCTGCGAGAAATCGGCCTACCTTGAAGGGTTCCTTCTCGGTCGACTGACAAACGAATAGCAGCACCCCTGCTCACCTGCATCGGGATCGGTGCGCTTGGGCCTGACTCTCGAGGACTTACTGTGCGCCAGATATGGACCCGCCCCTTCGCGGCACTTGCTCTCACCCTTGTGGTGACCGCGCTCTCGCCACTCGCTGGAACTGGCACCGCGAGCGCGGCTCCGGTCGCCCCGGCACCAGAGCTGGACGGCGTCTTCGCACCCATCGAGGCGGGCGTGCCCCAAGCACGTGACGGGTTGCGCCGACTGGTCAATCCCACCGAGTACACGGCGTACCGACTGGATCTGCCGAGCCTGCAGCGGGGCCTCTCGCGCGCACCGATGGAGACCGCCGCGGGCGAGCCGGTGCTTATCGAGATTCCCTCGCCGTCGGGTGACCTGGTCGAATTCTCCGTCAAGGAGTCGCCGGTCCTGGAGAACGGCCTCGCGGCCGCACGCCCCGACATCAAGACCTACGCCGGGCGCACCACCGACCCGGGCAGTCCGGCCAGCATCCGTCTGGATCACACCCCGCTGGGCTTCCACGCCTCCGTGAGGGGTGACGGGGCCGCCTGGTACATCGACCCCGCTTACAACGGGCCGAATCAGGGCGCCGCTGCGCCGTACCTCTCCTATCTGGGGAAAGACCTGCCCAAGCCCGAGCGGGCTCTGATCGAGCCCGAAGCCATCACTCCGGGAGCGCCGGCGCTCACTGAAGCCGAGATCGCCGACGCTCAGCAGCGGATCGGCGAGGCCGCCAACAGCCCTGTGGTGGCTCGGACCTACCGGATCGCCTTCGCCACCGACCCGACGTACTCCGCCTACTTCGCGCCGAGTGCAACCACCCCAGCGCAGTACAACCTCCTGGTGACCGCCGCCAAGGCGACCCTGATGAACCGGGTCAACCAGGTGTACGGCGACGACACGTCGTCCCGGATGGTGCTGGTCGACGACACCGACCTAACGAACTTCAACACCCCGGCCGACGCCTACAACGCAGGCGGGCGCTGTGGCGAGGTGGCCTGCTATGTGGAAACCGACGTCACCGACGGTTGTTCGGGAACGCTGTTGAACCGCAACCGGGAGGTGCTGGGCCAGGTGATCGGCGCCGAAAACTTCGAGGTCGGACACATCGGTTTGGGCCTCGACGGGGGTGGGCTCGCGGCCCTCGGAGTGGTTGGTCTGGCCAACAAGGCGCGGGGCTGCACCGGTCTCCCCACGCCGGTCGGGGACTTCTACGCGGTGGACTACGTCGCCCATGAGATCGGACACCAGTTCGCCGGCAACCACACCTTCGAGGGTGTGGGCGGCAGTTGCGCCGGCCTCAACCGCAACCCGGGCACGTCTGTGGAGCCGGGCTCGGGCTCGTCGGTGATGGCCTACGCCGGCATCTGCGTCAACGACAATCTCCAGCCCCACACCGACCCCTACTTCAGTCAGCGCAGCCAGACCGAGATCGGCACCCACATCACCGTCGCGCGGCCCGCGATCAATGAGATCGGCACCGTGAGCTTGGTCGGGTACGACGCCACCGACTCCTTCACCTTGACCTTCCCCGGCTACGGCACGACCGCACCGATCGTCAACGGAACGAACTACTCCACGGCCGGCATCAAGACCGCAGTCCAAGCCGTCACTGGGGGCACCGTCACCGTCGGAAACTACTTCGCTGGGGCAACCTTCGACACCAAGGGCTTCCAGCTGACCTTCGCCGGCGACCGCGCCGGCACCGCGATCCTCAACCCGACCCTCACCGTCGTCGCCGGGACCTTCTCAGGGAAGGCAAACGATGTGGTCTCCGGTGGAATCCCGAGCAACGGCGGACAGACCCAGGACACCTCGAGCAACCGGGTGCCGAGCGTGACGGCGCCTGCGGCCAAGACCATTCCGTACCGGACGCCGTTCACGCTGACGGGGTCCGCCACCGACCTCGATGCGGGCGACATCGGCCGTATTCTCTATCTGTGGGAGCAGAACGATCGGGGTGAGGACTTCGGTGGGACGCTCGCCAACCTGAACCGCATCTCAGGCCCGCTCTTCCGCGTTTTCGGGCAGTACGCCAACGTGACCCCGGCGGGCACGCTGGAGTACAACTCGCCGGGGCAGAACATCGCCACGAACAACCCCTCGCGGACCTTCCCGGATCTCGAGCAGATCATCGCGGGTCACACGAACGCCAAGACCGGCACCTGTCCGGCTGCGGCCCCCGGGGCCAACGGACTCCCTGACGGTCCGGCGCTCGAGTGCCAGTCGGAGCTGCTGCCGACGCCGAGCTACCTCAGTTACGACCTCGACCGTAGCGTCAATTTCCGTCTCACCGCCCGAGACCTGGGAGGTGCCGACGGCGGGTTCGACGGAGGAACCTCGTTCGCCGACACCCAACTGACGGTGTCTCCGGTTGCTGGGCCCTTCCTCGTCACCTCGCAGTCCACCAACGTGACGGTGCCGGGTGGCGGGGCTGGCACGGTGACCTGGGACGTGGCTGGCACCAACACCGCCGCAATGGCCACCAACGTGAAGCTCTCGCTGTCGACCGACGGCGGGCGCACCTACCCCCGCGTTCTGGTGGCCAGCACCCCTAACGACGGCAGTGAGTCCGTCATCTGGCCCAACGCCGGCACCACCCAGGCCCGGGTGAAGGTCGAGGCGGTCGACAACTACTTCTTCGACCTCAACGACGCTGACTTCACCATCACCTCCGACAGCACCCTCACGCTGGGCGGGAACACTCCGGGTACCTTCACCGGTGACTACTCCGACGCTCTGGCCACCCAGCCGAAGGTGACGGCCTCCTCGACGGCCGCCAACGGCTCGTCCATCACGGGAGTCGCCTCCGGACTGCCCGCCGGTATGGCGGTGACGAAGCAGAACGTTTCTGCTGGCGGGGTTCGACCGGGCACCGCTGACTTCGTCGTGACTGGAACGGCCACCGCAGCTCCCGGGACCTACCCGGTCACCCTCGTGGTCGATGACGGCAGCGGTCCGCAGGAAGCACCCTTCACCGTGGTCGTCACAGCGGAGGACGCGACCGCGTCGTACACCGGGCCGACGGAAGTCTCCGCCGACAGCGACGATGAGACAGCACCGATCAACATGACCGCCATGGTCCAGGAGGCGGCCGACGGCGCGTTGGGCGACATCACCAAGGCCACGGTGACCTTCACCGACACCGCGACCAGCGAGGTGCTGTGCGCCAACCGGCCGGTATCCGCCACCGGTGCCGGAGTGGGTACGGCGTCGTGTGCTGTGGTTGCGGATCTGCCAGAAGACGACGGGCGTACCTACTCCGTGGCCCTGACCGTCGCAGGTAGTTACACGGGGACGTCGGCCACCGACACCGGCGTGACCGTCACTCAGAGCGACGCTCCGAGCGACACCACTCCGCCGCAGACGACCATCACCTCCGGTCCGAAGAACGCCCGCTTCCACCTCGACCGGACGGTCACCTATCGCTACACCTCTGAACCCGGCGCCACCTACATCTGTTCGTTCGGTGACCTGAGTGGCGCCTGCCCTACCTCGGGGGAGATCACCTTCATGGGGCTGAAATCGGGCGCGACCTATCGGTTCACGGTGGCCGCGACGGATGCGGCTGGCAACACCGACGTCAGCCCGGCGGTCGCCACGATGGTGATGCCGTACAACGACCGTGCGTTGAAGGTCACCAAGAAGCGGTGGGCCAAGAAGCGGGCCAAGGGCAGCTACTACGGCACCTACCTTCTGGCGAAGCGGAAGAGGTCCACCCTGACCATGCGGGTCCGCAAGGCCACCAAGTTGTCGTTGGTGCTCACCCGGGTGCGTCGTGGCGGCATGGTCGACGTCTACCTCGGGAAGCAGAAGCTGCGGACCATCAAGATGACGGGCAAGTCGACGAAGAAGCGGGTGGTGACCTCGATCGCCCGCTTCTCCAGCCCACGCACGGGCACGGTCCGGATCGTGTCCCGCAACAACCGGCCCGTGCGGGTCGAGGGGTTGGGCGTGCGCACCAGCGCCGCGACCCGGCCGTAGAAGCCCGGGGGTTTCGTGGTCGGGGGTTGAGAAGGCTGGCCGCGGGGAGTCTTCGACCCTCTTCAACCAGCGGAGGCGTGTGCAGTCGCCCACACCTGCCCGAAAATGCGGCGCCGGAGCGGCGTACGGCCTAACGTTAGGGCCAAGACTTCTGCGTCAGCCCCTAGAGGGTTGCGCCGGGCCTCGATCGTCCAGTGCCGGACGCCTCAGGGGGCCACCCCCCAATGCCCGCCCTGCGCGCGCACTGACCAAGTATCGGAGCACTTCGTTGAGCACTCTCACGCCTCCCGGGTCGGCCCCCGGGGCCATCCCGGCCCAGTTGACCGAACTCGAGCCCACCGTCCGTAACGCTCTGCGTTCGCCGAGGATGCTGCGCACCGAGGTGCTGGCCGGTCTCGTGGTCGCTCTGGCCTTGATCCCCGAGGCGATCGCCTTCTCGATCATCTTGGGGGTCGACCCTCGGATCGGTCTGTTCGCGTCGTTCACGATGGCCGTCTCGATCTCGTTCCTCGGCGGTCGTCCGGCGATGATCTCAGCCGCGACCGGAGCCATCGCCCTAGTCCTGGCGCCGCTGTTTCGCGAGTACGGCTACGAGTACCTGATCGCCACGGTGCTACTGGGTGGCGTCCTGCAGGTCGTCCTGGCGTTGGGCGGGGTCGCGAAACTGATGAGGTTCATCCCGCGATCGGTGATGGTGGGCTTCGTCAACGCGCTGGCGATTCTGATCTTCCTCTCCCAGATCGATTACATGATCGACGTCCCGTTCGTGGTCTACCCCATGATCGCCGCCGGCATCGCCATCATTGTGCTGCTGCCCCGCGTCACCACCGCTGTGCCCGCGCCCCTGGTGGCGATCGTGGCGCTGATGGCCTTCACTGCCCTTGCCGCTATCACCGTCCCCACGGTCGGAGACGAGGGTCCGCTGCCCGACAGCCTGCCCTCCCTCCTCCTGCCTGACGTCCCGGTCAACTTCGAGACACTGAAGATCATCGCGCCCTACGCCTTGGCGATGGCGCTGGTCGGGCTCCTGGAGTCGTTGCTGACCGCCAAACTGGTCGACGACATCACCGACACCCACTCCGATAAGACCCG
>CBDTZB010000070.1:0-8866 GCA_965364795.1 uncultured Nocardioides sp. | reverse complement strand
TGTGTTGACGTCCGCGGGGAGAGCAGCCTTGGCCGCCGCGACCAGCGTGTTGAACGTGGCGACGTCGTTGACCGCGAGGTCAGCGAGGATCTTGCGGTCGACCTCGATCTCAGCCAGGTGCAGGCCCTGGATGAAGCGGTTGTAGGTCATGCCCTGCGCGCGGGCAGCAGCGTTGATCCGCTGGATCCACAGCTTGCGGAAGTTGCCCTTGTTCTTGCGGCGGTCGTTGTAGCTGTAAACCAGGGAGTGAGTGACCTGCTCCTTGGCCTTGCGGTAGAGCCGCGAGCGCTGACCGCGGTAGCCGCTGGCGCGGTCCAGGGTAGTCCGGCGCTTCTTGTGGGCGTTTACTGCGCGCTTGACGCGTGCCATGGTGATTCTCCTTCAGACGTTGTGCAAGTGCGGTCGCACCCAGCCGATCGGCGGGCTCGACCAACGGATGTGGGTCAGATACCGAGCATCTTCTTGGCGCGCGGGACGTCGGCCTTGGCGACCTCGACGGTTCCGGTCAGACGACGCGTCACCTTCGATGCCTTCTTCTCCAGGTTGTGGCGCTTGCCAGCCTTCTCGCGAAGGATCTTGCCTGAACCGGTCACGCGGAAACGCTTGCCGGCACCGGAGTGGCTCTTGCTCTTCGGCATCTCATTCTCTCTTTCGTCGTACGGGTGGTCTTGACGGTGGTCTCGACCGGTGGTCTCTGGAGCGGGTGGGCCCCAGGTTTCGATCAGGCTTCGATCTCGGGGTCGAGGTTCTCCGAGCGACCGCGTTCCTTCTTGGCCGCCACGGTCTTGCCGGCGTTGTGTGCGGTGCGCTCAGCGCGCTCCTCGTCCTCCTCGGCGATCCTCTCGGCCGCCTTGGTGGCCTTCTCAACCTTCGCCTCGGCCTTGGCCTCGGACTTCTTGCGGTGGGGTCCGAGAACCATCACCATGTTGCGGCCGTCCTGCTTGGGCGACGACTCGACGAAGCCCAGCTCGCTGACGTCCTCGGACAGTTTCTGCAGAAGACGGAAGCCCAACTCGGGGCGGTGCTGCTCACGACCACGGAACATGATCGTGATCTTGACCTTGTCCCCGGCGCGCAGGAATCGCACGACGTGACCCTTCTTGGTCTCGTAATCGTGCTCATCGATCTTGGGACGAAGCTTCATCTCCTTGATGATGACGTTCGTCTGGTTCCGGCGAGCCTCGCGAGCCTTTTGGGCGTTTTCGTACTTGAACTTGCCGTAGTCCATGAGCTTGCAGACCGGGGGGCGTGCCATGGGAGCGATCTCGACGAGATCGAGGTCGGCTTCCTGGGCAAGGCGCAGTGCGTCGGCGGTGGGAACGATGCCGACGGTTTCGCCGCTGGGGCCAACGAGTCGGACCTCCGATACGCGGATCCGGTCATTGATTCGAAGCTCGGTGCTGATGGGTCCTCCAGTGTGTTCGGGGCAGGTGTCATAGAGAGCTCAATGCTTCGCCCTGATGGGCAAATGCAAAAAAGCCTCCGCTGATCCAAGCGGAGGCCAGTCACGCCCACCCTGCTTCCAGGGCGGATCTCGCATGTTCTGGTCCATGGGCACACCCGGAGGTGTGATTCATAGGCCGGAACCTGCGTGACCAGACCCGACGACCTGTCATGCTGGGCGGTCGATGCGGGTGGGAGATCGAGATCCCCGCTTGTCAGATCGGTCAAGGAGAAACTGCGCGAGCCACTCCCTGGCTGATCGGTCAGGGTTGATGCTAGCCGATCACTCGGACGCGGGCCGAATCCACGCCGAATGTCCTCCAACGCGTTGCAATGTCCACCCCTGCGCGAAAGCCTCGAGGTCATCGGCGGAGACAACCACCCGGACGGGCCCCGCGACGTCGATCAGCAAGGCTGCTGCACCCTCCTGGACCGCGGAGGCGGCGGCGACCTGGGCCGTCACCGGAACCGGTCTGGCCTGAGGGTTCCACGCCGCCATGGTCTCAACACTGGTGAACGCCAGGAGGGCCTGACGCCCGTCCGCCCCCGTCAGCAGGATCGTCGCCATGTCACTCGATTTATCGTGCGCGAGTCCTGCCTCGTCGACCTCAACCTCACCCAGGATCGCGACCACGGGAACGATCAGTCGCGAAGACTGCAGAGCACCCAATGCTTCAGGGAACAGTTGCGGGTCCGACCCGTAGGCGGCCAGCGCGGCCGCCACGTCCTTCGAGGCGGCGCCCTCATCGTCGGAGAAGCCGGGGTCAGGAATGGTTCGCACGCAGAGACGATAGGTCAGCCAACGTTCTGACACCAACGAGGCAACAAGGGGCCGCCGTCGAGCCACCGGGCGCGCTCTATGGTGGGAGATCAAGCATCGTCGGGATCACAGGAGGCGCAAGCGTGGACGACGTGACGTGGGCTGCCCTGACCCTGACGTTGACGGCCCTGTTCGGCGTCGGCTCGTGGCTGCTCTACCAACGCCGAGGACTGGCGGCCGGGCTGAAGGGCGCCGCGCTTACCCTGCTGCCGGCGGCGGCGTACCTCACCGACACGCTGCGGATGTTCACCCGGATCGGGACCGCCGTCGGCGACTGGGCCACGGGGCTGGTCTTCAGCCCCACCGTGTGGATCGGAGTCACGCTGACCGGTCTCGCCGCAGTTCTCTACGCCGTGGGGCGCGCCGTCGGGTCTCGTCGCCCTCACCAGCAGGTCGCCCCGCCTCGCGGCACCGCACCGCCGGCTGTCGCGCCCGGAGCCAAGCGGGGTCGACAGGCCAAGAAAGCTCAGCCCGATGACGATCTCGACGAGATCGAGGCCCTCCTCCGCAAGCGCGGCATCACATGAGCGACCACAACGAGCTGTCTCGTGACATCGGCCGCAACCGACTGTGGACCAGACTGAGCCAAGCGGTCGCCGCATCCGCCTCAACGCTACCCACACCGCTGGCGGTGGTGGATCTGGACGCATTCGACGCCAACGCGGCCGACCTGGTCAGGCGAGCCAGCGACACCCCGATCCGGCTGGCCACCAAGTCCGTCCGGGTCCCAGCGCTGATCGAGCGCGCGTTGAGTCTCCCCGGGTTCCAAGGCGTCCTCTGCTTCACCCTCGCGGAAGCCCTGTGGCTGGAGGATCGCGGGATCAGCGAAGACCTCGTGGTGGCCTACCCCACGGTCGATCGAGCGGCACTGGCCCAGCTCGTTGCCTCGCCTCGGGCAGCGGACCGGATCACGCTCATGATTGATGACCCCGCCCATCTGTCGCTGGTCGACTCGGTGCGGTCCTCCCTGGCGGTCCCGATCCGGGTGGCCATCGACATCGACGCCGGGTTGCGCACCGCCGGCCAACACATCGGACCCAAACGCTCACCCCTGGCCGAGGCCGATGGAGTCGTGGCACTCGCTTCTACCGTCCTGGCTCGCCGCGGCTTCCGGCTCGTCGGCGTCATGACCTACGAAGGCCAGGTGGCCGGGGTGCCTGATCAGGTCCCCGGGCAGCGAGCGAAGTCACTGGTGGTGCGACGTCTCAAGCACCTCTCCACCGCGCAACTACGCGTTCGACGCAGCGAGATCGCCGAAGCACTGGGCCACCTCGACGCGTTGACCAAGCAGGGTGGACTGGAGTTCTGGAACGCCGGGGGGACCGGGTCGATCGAGGACTCGGCCGCCGATCCCGTCGTGACTGAGGTCGCCGCGGGATCCGGGCTACTCGTCCCCACCCTCTTCGACCACTACGCGTCCTTCCAAGCCCAACCCGCTGCCTTCTTCGGGCTGCCCGTCACCCGCCGACCCTCGGCGAACATCGCCACGGTGCACGGCGGCGGCCTGGTCGCGTCCGGAGCGGCCGGCGCCGATCGGTTGCCCACCCCCTGGGCGCCTGCCGGTCTTCAGCTGACGGGGCTCGAAGGCGCTGGCGAGGTGCAGACCCCACTGGCCGGGAACGCCGCAGGTGGCCTGGCCATCGGTGATCTGGTCTGGTTCCGGCACGCCAAGGCCGGGGAACTGTTCGAGCACGTCCGCGAGACGTCGCTGTTGCGCGCAGAAGCCTTTGTGGATCGCGTGCCGACCTACCGAGGTCATGACCTCGCCTTCTGACCCAGCGGTGGTCGCGGACCTGATCCTCGACCTCGCCCGGGGCCGCGCTCCGACCCTTGGCAGCGGACGGCTGGTCTGCATCGACGGGCCAGCAGGAGCCGGCAAGACGACGTTGAGCCGTCGGCTCGCCCAACTCACCGGGGGGACGGTGATCCACATGGACGACCTGTACGACGGGTGGACCGGTCTAGCTGCTTTGCCCGATCAGTTCGCCACTCTTCTGGCGCCGCTCTCCATGGGTTCCCCCGGCACCTACCGCCGCTACGACTGGGGTGCGGGCCACTACGCCGAGACGGTAGAGGTGCCGCCGGGCCCGTGGCTGATCCTGGAAGGGGTTGGTTCGGGTGCCCGGGCACATGCCGAGCTGACCACCGTGCTGGTGCACGTCGACGCCCCCGCTGAGCTACGACTCGAACGCGGGCTCAAGCGCGATGGGCAGGTGGCTCTCCCCCATTGGCAACGCTGGATGATCGACGAGGCCCGCCTCTTCGAGCGGGAACGACCAGCCGATCGGGCTGATGTCCACGTGGATACCACGAGAGACCTAGGCCACTACCGGCGCTGAGAACACCCGATGTGCTCACCGCCGCGGGCTCGGTGACCTACCGTAGCCCGGTGATCGCCCCCCGAAACCTTGCTCTGCCAATCGGAGCCTTCGCCCTGGCACTCGTCGCGGGGTTGAGCGCCGTGGTGGCGCTCCCCTCCCCAGCAGGCACCGCCACCTCTTCGCTGAGCACCGCTTCGACCACCACCCAGGTCGCGCCGGCTCTCTTTGAGACCCGCCCACGCCAACCCAACATCGTGCTGGTGATGGCCGACGACATGCGTGCCGACGACATCAGATGGATGCCGCAAGTCCGCAGACTTGTTGCTCGCCAGGGGCTGAGCTTCGACAACTCGTTCTCGCCCTACCCGCTGTGTTGTCCAGCGCGGGCCTCCTTCCTAACCGGCCAGTACGCCCACAACCACAAGGTGTGGTGGCACGAGGCACCTGAGGGGTACGCCTCGTTCGACGACTCGCGGACTCTGGCCACCTCGCTGAGTCAGTCGGGCTATCGAACGGGCTTCATCGGCAAGTACCTCAACCGCTACGGGAAAGCGGCCTCACTGGTCAGCGGACGCCCGTCGTACACCTACGTTCCGCGTGGCTGGGACGACTGGCGCGCCGCGATCGAGAACCCTCGCCGTGATGGCATCCATGGTGACACCTACAACTACTTCGACACCCCGTTCAACGTGAACGGCACAGTCGACAACAGCTATCGCGGGAAATACCAGTCAACGGTGATCGGTGACTTCTCGGTCGCGATGACCAAGCGCTTCAGCGCACAGAAGAAGCCGTTCTTCATGTACGTCAACTACGTCGCACCGCACCACGGTGCGCCCCGGGAGCCAGGAGACATCGGCGTACGACGGGACCGCAAGGGCAACCGGCAGGTCTTCTACACCCCAGCCCGCCCCAAGTCGGTCTGGGGCAAGTTCGATCGGATCATCGATCGTGGCGCCGGACTCCCCCGCGACGGCGGACCAGCGGAGAAGAACGTCAACGACAAGCCGCGCTTCTTCCGGTCCCTCCCCGAGCCGGGACCCGACGAACGCGACGCCCTGCGCAACGTCACGCGACAGCGGGCCGAGTCGATCTACGTGATGGACCGCAACATCGGTCGCCTCATCAAGCAACTGAAGAAGTCCGGCGAGTGGAACAACACCGTCTTCATGTTCACCTCCGACAACGGCTACTACCTCGGCGAGCACCGCAAACGCTCGGGCAAGGTGCGAGCCCACGAACCGTCGTTCCGGGTGCCGTTCTTGGTCACGGGGCCGGGGATGAGATCTGGTGAGGTCCGCTACGAGCCGATCACCACGATCGACGCCTCCGCCTCCATCCTCGACCTCGCTCGAGCCGAGCCCCCTCGCCTCGCTGATGGTCAGAGCCGGGTATCGACGATGCTCAGCGGTGACCGCGGCTGGATCAGCCCGATCGTCAACGAGGCGACCAACCTGGAGGGCAGGAAGCTCCGCTCCCCCGGCTTCAAGGACCGTCGGGTTGCGATCGGCATCCGTACGGCGCGCTACTCCTACATCCGCAACCGCACCGGAGAGCACGAGCTTTACGACCTCGTGCGAGACCCCCTCCAGGACGAGAACGTTTTTTCCGCGAAGTCCTACAAAGCCGAGCGCGAAGCGTTGACCCGTGTGTGGAAGAAGTTCAAGGACTGCGACGGGTCGCAGTGCCTCGAGCCCCTGCCCGAGAGCCTTCAGACTGACGCCGGAACCACCCGGACCATGGGACGGCAGTACTGGCGCGACTGGAACCGGACTTACGGATTCTGACCTCGGCTGGTCACTAGACTCCCTCCATGGTTCCTCCCAGTGGCACCCAGTTCGAACTGATCCACGGTGACTACCGGGCGGTGGTCACCGAGGGCGGCGCGGCTCTGCGTCACCTGTCGAACGCCGGTCGCGATCTGATCGACGGCTTCGCTGAGGAGGAGCAGGCCAGCGGTGGGCGAGGTCAGCTCCTGATGCCCTGGCCGAACCGAATCCGGGACGGCAAGTACTCCATCGGCGAGACGTCCCATCAGCTGGCCCTGACCGAGCCCTCACGGGCCAACGCCTCCCACGGCCTCGTCCGTTGGGCGGCCTGGACGGCCGGCGTTTCCACGGCCTCCTCGGTGACGCTGGCTCTTCGGCTGATGGCCCAGTCCGGCTACCCGTGGATTCTCGACCTCTCCGTGACCTACCTCCTCGACGACAGGGGCTTGCATGTCACGCAGCGCGCCACCAATCACAGTTCCTCGCCGGCTCCGTTCGCTTCCGGAGCCCACCCCTATCTCAGTGCCGGCCCGGGCCCGGTCGACACCTGGGAGCTCAGCCTCCCGGCCGCCACCCGCTCGCTGACCGACGAGCGCCTCCTACCGGCGGGCACGGAACGGGTCCAGGGGACGGAGTACGACTTCCGCTCCGGTCGCATCGTGCAGACGGCGAAGTTCAACCACGCCTTCACCGATCTGGTCCGGACCGAGGACGGTACGGCGACCACTACGGTCGTTGACCCCGCCACCGGCAAGGGTGTCGCGTTGTGGGTCGATGAGAACCACCGTTGGTTGCAGCTCTACACCGCCGACGATGTGCCGGCCACCGCGCGTCGATCGCTGGCGGTTGAGCCGATGACGGCGAATGCCGACGCCTTCAACTCCGGCCAGGACCTCGTGCTGATCGAACCGGACGAGACCTTCACCGCAGCCTGGGGCATCTGCGCGATCTGAGCGTCGGACCCACCCCGGCAAGGATCTCCGTGTGTCAGTAGCCCACTAGCTCAGCGACTCAGCGGCCACTGCGGAAGCGCCTCCACCTGGAGTCGGCACCACGGGCTGATCTCGCGGCGACCAGAGCGGACTTCATCGCGGAAGGCGGCCCAGTCCACCCATTGGTGGTCCTCGACTTCGCTGGGGTCCGGCTGCATGTCGTCGGGATCCGGGCAGATCCCCACGAAGACCGGACAGCACTCATTCTCCACGGTGCCGTCGTCCATCACCGCCCGATAGCGGAAGTCGGGCACCACGACGCGAAGGTCGGTCACGGTGGTGCCGAGTTCCTGCTCCATCCGCCGTGTGATGGCCTGCTTCATGTCTTCGCCCGGGCCTGGATGGCCACAGCAGCTGTTGGTCCACACCCCTGGCCACGTCTTCTTGGAGAGCGCCCGCTGGGTGAGGAGAAACCGACCCGATCCGTCGAAGAGGTAGCAGGAGAACGCGAGGTGCAGCGGAGTGTTCTCGTGGTGCACCTCGGACTTGAGGGCCGTACCGATCGGCTGCCCGTCCTCATCGAGCAGCACCACCAGTTCGGCGTTCTCGTCGTGGCCGCTCATGCGGGCTTCGCCAAGGCGTTGACCGCGAACGGGAAGGCACCGGGGACATACTGCGCGGCAGCGACGAGGTGCCGACGGATCAGTGGTCGACGGGTCGCGTTGACCAACCCTCGGGTGAGCAGTTCGTGTGAACGGACCAGGGACCTCGCCGTGGCGTCGTACCGCTCGGGAGTGTCAGCCCGAACCGCGGCGACCGCAGCAGCAGCCTGGGCGAGCCCCAACGCGATGCCCTCCCCGGTGAGAGCGTCGACATAACCGGCCGCGTCCCCGACCAGCAGCACCCGGCCCGCGCGGCGGCTGCGCACCCGTTGGCGCAACGGCCCCGCGCCCCGGACCGTGGAGGTGTCCTGGCCCTGCAAGCGCGACAAGAGCTCCGGGAAGTGCTCGATCAGTTCGGCGAACGGACAGCGGCGAGTAGTGAGCACGGCCACGCCGATCTCGTCCTCGCCGACCGGAGTGACATAGGCCTCTCCCACCGCCGCCCAGTGCACCTCCACGAAAGAGGTCCACGGCGCGCGTTGGACGTGCACGCGTTGGCCGTAACGACGGGGCCCACTCGCCGGCGCATCGAGGCCCACGAGTCGACGTACGGGCGAGTGAAGACCGTCGGCGGCGATCAGATAGCGGGCCGACTGGCCGTCCACCATCAGGTGATCGCCCTGCTCGACCACTTCGCGCACCGCCGCTTCCTCGATCTGCACCCCTGCCTCGCCGACCGCGCGACGCAACTCGTCGTGCAGTACGGTCCGTCGCACCCCCAGCCCATCGGCACCGCGGAACCGGGCCTGTGCCCGGCGGGCGCCATCGATGTAACGAATGCCCTCGATCCGGTGCCCCGGAGGGCGGACGCCCAGGTCACGCAGACGCGCCACGGCACCGGGCATCAACCCCTCACCGCAGGCCTTGTCTAGGGTGCCCGCACGCGGCTCACGCACGGAGACCTCCAGACCAGCACGTG
>CBDTZB010000069.1:0-8950 GCA_965364795.1 uncultured Nocardioides sp. | reverse complement strand
AATTCCGAGCCGGCGGTGAAAGTCCGCGACCCGGTCATAGCCAATGACCGGTTGATCAGGTGAGATTCCTGGACCGACGGTTAAAGTCCGGATGGGAAGTGCACGCAGGTGGCTCGGTGCGCGTATGCGCCGCTGAGTCGCTTGGTCGGCCCCGGAGTCCGTGACGGACAACGGAGAGGCCCATGGACCAGCAAGTCGAGCAGGACGCGATGCGTCGCGCACTTGCTCTGGCGGCGTCCCCGGACGTTCCGTTGGGTCCCAACCCGCGGGTTGGTTGCGTGCTGTTGAGTGCCACGGGCCAGGTGATCGCGGAGGGGTTCCACCGCGGGGCCGGTACGCCGCACGCGGAGGCCGACGCCCTCGCTGCCGCGGGTCCCGCCGCGAATGGCGCCACCGCTGTTGTCACCCTGGAGCCGTGTAACCACACCGGGCGCACCGGTCCCTGCTCCCAAGCCCTCATCGCGGCCGGCGTACGCCGCGTGGTCGTGGCGCAGACCGACACCAACCCCGTCGCAGCCGGGGGAGCCGAGACCCTTCGTGCCGCAGACGTCGACGTCGAGACGGGTCTGCTCGCCGAGGAGGCCCGCGAACTCAACCGGGTCTGGACCTTCGCTGTCGAGCACCGCAGGCCCTTCGTGACCTGGAAGTTCGCGACCACCCTCGACGGCCGCAGCGCGGCCATTGACGGAACTTCGCGCTGGATCAGCAACAGCGCCGCAAGACGTGACACCCACCGCCTCCGCGCGTTGGCTGACGTGATGCTCGTCGGCACCAACACCGTGGTCGTCGATGACCCGCAACTGACGGTGCGCGACGAGGACGACAACGCGTTGCCCAACCAACCCCTGCGGGTGGCGATGGGTGAGCGGGACCTCGACCCATCCGCCCGCATCTTCGACGACGGGGGCGGACTGCACCTACGCACTCGTGACCCCCGAGCGGCCCTGCAGGAACTGTTCCACCTCGACCGGCAGCATGTCTTCCTCGAGGGGGGCCCGACCCTGGCAGCGGCTTTCCTCCGGGCCGGACTCGTCGACGAGATCGTCGCCTACGTGGCCCCTACGCTCCTCGGCGCAGGGCGCAACGCCGTCGCGGACCTCGGCATCACGACCCTCGACAAGGCCCTGACGCCGGTCATCAGCGACGTGACGGTTCTGACGTCCGATGACGAAGCCCCCAACGTTCGCCTCACCCTGATTCCCACCCCGTCCACGCGAGAGGACCACTGAATGTTCACCGGAATCGTCGAAGAACTCGGCACGGTCGCCGAGATCGAAGAACTCGGAGATGCCGTCCGCCTGACCATCGAGGCCACCACTGTGCTGAGCGACGTCGGGCTCGGTGACTCGATCGCCGTCAACGGTTGCTGTCTCACCGTGGTCTCCACCGACTCAACCGGGGCTGACGCGGTCGCTACGGCGTGGACCGCCGACGTGATGCAGGAGACCCTGAACCGAACCAGCCTGCAGGGCATCAAGGTCGGCGGAGTCGTCAACCTCGAACGCGCTGTCACCGTCGAGAAGCGACTGGGCGGCCACATCGTTCAGGGCCACGTCGACGGGGTCGGCCAGGTCATCGCCCGCACCCCCAGCGAACACTGGGAGCTCGTGAAGATCTCCCTGCCCGACGGACTGGGCCGCTACGTGGTCGAGAAGGGCTCCATCACCGTGGACGGCGTGAGTTTGACCGTCGTTGAGGCCGGCGCGGACTACTTCTCGGTCAGTCTCATCCCCGAAACCCTTACCCGTACGACGCTCGGCCGCCGCCAGATCGGTGACCGGGTCAATCTCGAGGTCGACATCATCGCCAAGCACGTGGAGAAACTCCTCCACGGCTACACCCAGGAGAAGTCATGAGTGAGCAGCCCACCGTCCAGGACGGTGTCCAGTCCGGTGCCCAACACGGGGGAGTTCGCCTCGACTCGGTCGAGCGGGCCATCGAGGACATCGCCGCCGGGCGGGCCGTGATCGTTGTCGACGACGAAGGCCGCGAGAACGAGGGAGACATCATCTTCGCCGCCAGCAAGGCGACCCCGGAGTTGATGGCCTTCACGATTCGCCACTCCAGCGGAGTGATCTGCGTGCCGATGCCGGCCGACATGCTCGACCGGCTCGAGATCCCCTTGATGACGCCCCACAACAAGGACAAGTTGCGCACGGCGTACACGATCTCGGTGGACTCCCGAGACGGGGTCAGCACCGGGATCTCGGCCGCCGACCGCGCGCACACCGCGCGGGTACTCGCCGACTCGGCCACCGAGCCGTGGGAGATCACGCGTCCTGGACACGTCTTTCCCCTGCGCTACCGCGAGGGTGGCGTGCTGGTCCGGCGCGGCCACACCGAGGCCGCCGTCGACTTGGCGTCGCTGGCTGGTCTGACTCCCGCAGGAGTGCTGGTCGAGGTGGTCAACGACGACGGCACCATGAAGCGCGCCCCGGAACTGCGCGCCTTCGCTGACGAACACGACCTGGCGATGATCTCGATCGACGACCTGGTGCGGTACCGCCGACGCCACGAGAACCTCGTAGACCGGGTCGCTGAGACGCGCCTGCCCACCCGACACGGCGACTTCACCGCCTACGGCTACCGGATCACCGTGGATGGGTCCGAGCACATCGCCCTGGTCTACGGCGACGGCGCCGTGAACGGCTGGGGTTCTGAGCCGGTCCTGACCCGCGTGCACTCGGAGTGCCTGACCGGCGACGTCTTCGGCAGCGACCGCTGCGACTGCGGGCCGCAGCTCGACGAGGCCATCGAACGGATCGTGTCGGAGGGCCGCGGCGTCGTGGTCTACCTGCGTGGCCATGAGGGTCGTGGGATCGGGCTGGTCGCCAAGTTGCAGGCCTACCAGCTGCAGGACGGTGGCCGCGACACCGTGGACGCCAACCTCGACCTGGGTCTGCCCGCCGACGCCCGCCACTACGGAACCGCGACGCAGATCCTGCGTGACCTGAAGATCGACAGCGTTCGTCTGTTGACCAACAACCCGGACAAGGTGAGCAACCTCGAGGACTTCGGTATCACCGTTTCCGAGCGGGTGCCGCTGACCCCGCATCCCAACGACCACAACCTCAGCTACTTGCTGACCAAGCGCGACCGGATGGGTCACCATCTGCCGGATCTGGGCGAAGGAGCGAACCTATGAGTGGCCACGGAGCCCCCGAGTCCGCACCCGTCGACGCGAGCGCCCTTCGGGTCGCCATCGTCGCGGCGAGCTGGCACACCGA
The DNA here is from genome assembly GCA_965364795.1 of uncultured Nocardioides sp. GTDB lineage: Bacteria > Actinomycetota > Actinomycetes > Propionibacteriales > Nocardioidaceae > Nocardioides. The sequence continues at coordinate 5,723 of CBDTZB010000069.1, read as the reverse complement.
GGTGATGAACGGGCTGTTGGCGGGCGCTCAGCGGGCATGCACGGCGTACTCCGTCGAGAACGCAGAGGTTGTCCGCGTCCCGGGCACCTTCGAGCTTCCCGTGGTGTGCTCGGCGCTGGCCGGGGCTGGGTACGACGCCGTCGTCGCGCTGGGCGTCGTCATCCGCGGTGGCACCCCGCACTTCGACTTCGTCTGCAACGCCGCCACCGACGGGCTGACTCGTGTGGCCCTCGACCACACCGTGGCTGTCGGCTTCGGCGTCCTGACCTGCGACACCGACGCCCAGGCCCTGGATCGCGCCGGAATTGAGGGATCTAACGAGGACAAGGGTTACGAAGCGACCTCGGCCGCGTTGGAGACCGCCCTGACGCTTCGCTCCATCTGAGGGTTCGGCGCCGCCACACGCGTCACCGAGACCATGGTCGCGTTGACTGCGGCGTTGCCGGAAAGTCGATCGACCAGGGCGGCGTCGACGATCGTGTTGACATTCACCCCAGGGTGTTGGTTGGCGGTGGTCCAGCCGGCTTCGGACTGGTCATGCCCCCAGCCGTGGGGGACGCTCACGACGCCGGGCCGCACCTCGGTGCTGATCTCCAAGGGCACTTCGATCGAGCCGATGCTCGACGTCACGATCACGGTGGCGTCATGGTCCAGGCCCCGCTGCGCGGCGTCGTCCGGGTGCATCAACGCGGTGCAGCGGTCGCGACCCTTCACCATCGCTGAGATGTTGTGAAGCCAGGAGTTGTTGCTCCGCAGATGACGTCGACCGATGAGTTGCAGATCGAACTCTGCGGCAGGAGCCGCGGTTGCGGTAGGCAGTGCCGTAGCAGCAGCCAAAAAAGCAGGCGGGGCCAGCTGCACCTGTTTGTCGTGAGTGCGGATAACGGCGGCGAGGCGAGGCTCGAGCGGTCCGAGATCGACTCCTCCCGGCGTACGTCGCACCCGCGCTGCGGTCAGGCCCGAGCGGCCCCGGCGACGACCGGATGCATCCCGGCTTAGCGGTCCCTGGGGACCCAGGAAGATCAAGACGTCCACCACTCGGTGGGCGTTGACGACCTTCAAGACCCCAGTCAGTGCGCGACGGACAACTCCGGCCCCGGGCCCAGACAACAGCTCCGTGGACAGACCCAGAACGATGTCCCAGTCCTCGCGTCCCCCCGGCTCCGGATCAATGGCGCGCGGTGACCAGCGTGCGTTGTTCCGGACACTGAAGGCGGGGAACACGACGTCGAGCTCGGCACGTTCGAGATGGCTGACCGGCGGCAGGATGAGATCGGCCATCCGCGAGGTCTCGGTCAGGTAGAGATCCACACAGATCAACAGGTCGAGATGGCTCAGCGCGTCGCTGACTGCGCGGGCGTCGGGAGCCGATAGCGCCGGATTCCCAGCACACACGATCAATCCGCGCAGTTGTCGCGGCCCCGGACGAGTGATCTCGTCGGCTAATGCGACCAGCGGGAGCTCGCCGTTGAGATCGGGAAGATCTGCGCCGCGGCTGCGGAACGTGCCGTGACTCGATGGGCCCCAGATGAGGCGCAGCACCCGACCGAGGTCGACCGGCGGGGTCGCGAACATGGCGCCGCCGACCGAATCGAGGTTGCCGGTCACGGCGTTGAGCACCGTGATCAGCCACGCCGTCAGGGTCCCGTTCTCGGAGTGGCACACGCCGAGGCGGCCGTAGGCCACCGCCGAGGGTGCAGTGGCGAAGTCTCGAGCGAGCCGCTCGATGGTCGCGGCGTCAACGTCACAGCGCTCGGCGGCAGAGGTAGGGGTGTGGGGGGCTACGAGATGGCGTATCTCATCCACTCCGCTGACCCAGGGCGCCGGGTTGATCAGGCCCTCCTCGAAGAGGACGTGCAGCATCGCGAGGAGGAGATGAGCATCAGATCCTGGACGTACTGGGACGTGTTCGTCGGCGAGACGGACCGTCTCGGTGCGCCGCGGATCCACCACGACGACTCGTCCACCGCGGTCCCGGACCGCCTTCACCCGACGGCGGGCGTCCGGCATGGTGGTGATCGATCCGTTAGAGACGGCTGGGTTGGCGCCGATGATGAGCAGATGGTCGGTCTGGTCGATGTCGACGAGCGGCAACACGGTGTGGTCCCCGAACATCTCGTGTGCTGCGAGATACTGCGGGAACTGATCGATCGATGCTGCTGAGAAGATGTTTTTGCTGCGCAGTAAACGTTTCAGAGCCTCGATGGCGAATACCGCTGAGGAGTGCGCGGTCGGGTTGCCGAGGTAGGCGCCGACGGCGTCGCGCCCGTGCTCTCGACGCAGGGCGCGCAGCCGGGTGCCTGCGTAGTCGAAGGCCTCTCCCCAACTGATCGGAACGAACTCCTCACCTACGCGCTTCAGCGGGGTGCGGAGGCGATCGGGGTCGTCGTGGAGTGCAGCCAGTGCCGTCCCTTTGGGGCATAGGTAACCCCCGCTGAGGACATCCTCGGGGTCGCCCTCGATTCGCAGCACCTGCTGGTTGGCCACTTCGACCCGGATGCCGCAGTGAGCCTCGCACAGGGGGCATTGACGTTGGATGACCTGGGCGGCACTCATGTCAGAAGACTAGTTGTCGCGCCTTGTTACTGACCGTGGTTACTACTGACCGGGCTATCTAACGGTCCGGCAGTAGGTGCGACGGTCAGTAGCAAGCGCGTTGCGCCTAGGCTTAGGTCTCGTGAAGACGTTCGATGAGCTGTGGGCCGAGCTGAGCGAGAAGGCCATTTCCCGCCCCGAGGGGTCCGGCACGGTCCGACAACTCGACGCTGGGGTTCATGCCACCGGCAAGAAGCTGGTCGAAGAGGCTGCCGAGTCCTGGATGGCTGCTGAGCATGAGGGCAAGGAGCGGGCGGCTGAGGAGATCAGTCAACTGCTTTACCACGCCCAGGTGCTGATGATCAGCCTTGGACTCGACCTCGATGACGTCTACGCCCACCTCTGAGAAGGCCTCCATGACCAGCACCACCAACGGATCTGCCGCCACGCCCCTCGTCCGGGTGGCGATCCCGAACAAGGGTTCGCTATCCGACTCCGCCACGGAGATCTTGCGTGAGTCGGGCTACCGCCAGCGGACGAACAGCAAGGAACTGCGCCTCGTCGACCACGACAACGGTGTCGAGTTCTTCTACCTCCGCCCCCGTGACATCGCTCTGTACGTCGGTGAGGGAACCCTCGACGTCGGCATCACCGGTCGCGACCTGCTGCTCGACAGTGGAGCCGAGGCCGAGGAGGTCATGTCGTTGGGCTTCGGCCGCAGTCGGTTCCACTTCGCCGGACCCGCGGGGGTCTTCACCGACCTGTCCCAGCTGGCTGGGGCCCGCATCGCCACGTCGTACGTCGGGGTGGTGCAGTCCTTCCTGACCGAACGAGGCATCGAAGCCACCGTCACCCGCTTGGACGGTGCCGTCGAGAACAGCATCAAACTCGGTGTGGCCGACGTCATCGCTGATGTCGTGGAGACGGGAAGCACGCTGCGTCAGGCCGGCCTGGAGACCTTCGGCGAAACGATCCTCGAGTCCGAGGCGGTGCTGATCTCACGGGCGGGCATCGAGCCCGAGGGGTTCCGCATCTTCCGACGACGCATCGAGGGCGTCCTGGTGGCACGCGGCTACGTGATGATGGACTACGACATCGAGGAGAGCCTCGTTGAAAAGGCGATCGCGCTGACTCCCGGCATTGAGAGTCCGACCGTCCTGCCCCTGCACAAGGAGGGCTGGGTCGCGGTGCGGGCCATGGTCCCGCGCGACGGAGCCCAGCGACTCATGGACCACCTCTACGACCTGGGTGCCCGCGGCATCCTGCTCACCGATATCCATGCCTGCCGCCTCTGACCCTGATCGTCCGTCCTCCGGGCGCGACGACGTCCTGCTGCCGCAGACCTACCGACCGCTGGGGCCCCGTATCGCCGGGTACGTCGCCGGGGGCGGGTTGCTGCTGGTCTTCGTGGCCATGTGGTTCAGCTTCGATGACCAGACCAAGCAGGCCATCGACGCTTTCCAGCGGGGGACCGCCATCGTCATGCTTCTGCTCGGGTACGCCGCGCTGTTCGCTCTGACCCGTTCTCGCGCCGAGGCCCGCAGCGATGGACTGGTGGTCGTCAACGGCTACCGCAAGCGGATCTATGCCTGGGAGGAGATCGTTGCCGTGCGGCTACCGCAGGGTGCCCCGTGGGTGACGTTGGACCTCTCCGACGGCCACAGCGCCTCGGTGCTGGGCATCCAAGGCTCCGACGGCGAACGCGCCAAGCGCGCGGTCCGGACCCTTCGCCTGCTCATCAACGGCTGATCAGACTCCCGGCGGTCGGCGATGGGGGAGAGTGATCCGATCGGGGTACCGGCGATCGTGCCCAGCCCGTCCGAGCCCTCACCGTCGCTGTGGGATGTGGCCATCATCGGCGCTGGACCTGCCGGGTCCACGGCTGCGTTGGCGGCCTTGGCCGAAGCACCCAGAAGTCGGGTGTTGCTCCTGGATCGGGCGGACTTTCCCCGGGACAAGACGTGCGGTGACGGTATTGCCCCGCACGCGATCGATGTCCTCACGGATTTGGGCGCCGGTGACGTGGTGGATGGCTGGACGCCGCTGCACCGCCTCGATCTCTCGTGCGAAGGTCGAGGGGTAGAAGGTGCCTTGGCTCGGTCGGTCTGGGTGATTCCCCGCCGGGTCTTCGATGCGCGTCTGGTCGAGCGAGCGGTAGGGGCCGGCGCGGTCCTTCGCAAGCACCGGGTGCGGGATCTGCGTCGGGTGGCCGATCGAACGGTTATTGACGACCAGTTCTCGGCGAAGGTGGTGATCGGGGCCGATGGCGCGCATTCGGTCGTGCGGAGTTCGGTGGAGGGACACGTCGGTTCGGCGCGTGCCCTCGCGATCCGCGGCTACGCACCCATCACCGAGGCGTTGGCCGGCCGGCAACTCATCCGCTACGGCAAGCGGGCCCAACCGTCGTACGCCTGGTCGTTCGACCGGGGTGACGGACTCTGCAACGTGGGGTACGGCGAACTCGCTGACCCCGGACTGTCGAAGGACCTGCTGCTCGAGCAACTGGAGACGCTGATCCCCGGCGTGGTCGACACCGGGACCGACTGGCGGGCCCACCACCTGCCGCTGTCCGGACGGGGTTGGGGGCGTGAACAACCGGACGGGACCCATCTGTTGGTCGGTGACGCGGCGGGGTTGATCAATCCGATGACCGGGGAGGGCATCTACTACGCGGTGTTGACCGGAATGCTGGCGGGCCGATCAGCCGCCGCTGCCGTCCGCGAGAACCGCGCCGACCTCTCAGCAGCACGCTATCGAGGCGCAGTGCGTCAGCGGCTCAACACTCATCTGCATCACACTCACCTCGCGGCGGGGATCTCCCGGAGGCCCGTCATGGTGCGGGCGGGAATCAGCGCTTCTGGTCGCGATCCGAAGATCTTCAACGACATCGTCGAACTCGGGCTCGGCGATGGGCGCATCACGCCCCGACTGGTCCTCGGGCTCGCCCGCACCTTGATTTGTGACCCAACCCGCGACCCAGTACGCCCCCCAGCCCGATCGAGGAGACACTGATGAACATGCGCATCCTTTCCGTTCGTGGCGCGTTGCCACCGCACCGCACCGAACAGGCCAAGGTGACCAAGGCTTTCAGCGACGTGATCGCACAGGGCAGGCTCGATGAGCGCGTCCTTGAGCGACTGCACGCCAACGCTGGGGTGGAGTACCGCCACACCGTCCTGCCCTTGGAG
>CBDTZB010000068.1:0-8978 GCA_965364795.1 uncultured Nocardioides sp. | reverse complement strand
GTCGCGTTCGACCAGACCACCTTCGTGGCCCAGGCTCCCCCGGTCGTGACCCTCACGGGCCAAACGTTGCGCAGCAAGGCCAGCCTTCTCGAGTTGTTGGTACACCCGGTCGACGAACTCCTGCTCGTGAGAGATCTCCCTCTCCACCAGCTCTTCTGACACCGAATCTCCCTCAGCACGCCGCCTGCGTATGCACCGTGCTCCCTGGAGAAGACGGCAAGAGCGTTACTTTATAGGCGCCTCACGCTCGACGAAACTCACGCTGCTCACAAACGCCAAGAGACCCGCTTCCCTCACATCCCCACAACGGGTCCGCAGTACTACTTCTTGCGGGACAGGAAGGCCGTCATCGCCTCACGCGCCTCATCGGACCCAAAGAGCCGGGCGCTGAGTTCCGCCATCTCATCGGTGCCGGCGTCGATGCGTGCCAGGAGGTCCCGGTTCAACAGCTTCTTGGTCTCGCGCAGGCCCTGGGCGGCGCCGGTAGCCAGCGAGGCGCAGGTCGCGGCGATCTCCTCGTCCAAGTCGGCCGCGGGAACGGCGCGGGTCACCAGACCCATCTGTGCCGCGGCCAACCCGTCGAAGACCTCCCCCCGCAAGCAGGTCTCGGCCGCCGCCCTCGAGGTCATCCGAGGCAACACGGTCAACGAGATCACTGCCGGAGTCAGTCCCAGCTTGACCTCGGTCAGAGCGAACGTGGTCGTTTCCTCCGCGATCGCGATGTCCGCAGCGGCCACGATGCCCAGGCCACCAGCCCGGACGGCCCCGTGGAGGCGCGCCACGACCGGTTGCGGCAACGCCACGATTCGGCGCTGCATCTCCACCATGGAGCGAGCACCCTCCTCCATGCTGCCGGCCCTCGCCTCGGACAGATCGGCGCCGGAGCAGAAGACCTTCCCCTCGGCGCGGATCACCACCACCTTCACGCTCTGGTCGGCCGCAGCCTGGTCCAGGGCGTCGAACAGGCCCCGGACGAGACGCTGGGATAGCGCGTTGCGGTTGTGGGGTGAGTCGAGCGTGATGCTCGCCACCTCGCCGGCCACGTCGTACCGCACCAGATCACTAGATTCACTCATGGCGCCATCCTGCCCCATCCAAGATCCCCTCCGCTCCGAAGCACCTGCATGGCCAAACGACTCCCTTATGCCCTGATCGGGCTCATCTCGACCATCGTCGGAATGGCGGCGGGTCACTTCGTGGCCTCGCTGCTCAACCCGGCAGCCTCGCCCGTCCTCGCGGTGGGTTCCACGGTGATCGACCAGACCCCCGCGTCTCTGAAGCAGTTCGCGATCGAGCAGTTCGAGAGCGACGGTTTCGGGATCGGACCGATCCAGTTCCCGGCCCAGAACTACGACAAGGTGGTGCTGATCGGCTCGGTGATGATCGCGGTCCTCGCGCTCGCCGCGCTCGCCGGCATGGTGACCCGCCGCAGTTTCCGTCTTGGGGCCGGCATGATCCTGGGCCTGGTGGCCATTGCTGCCGTCATGGCGATGCTCCGCCCGGGTGCCGAGATCATCGACCTGATCCCGGCGCTGGTCACTGCTGCGGTCGGTTACGCCGCCCTGTGGTGGCTCAACCGAACAGCTCAAGGTGCCCCGCTCCTCGCCACCCCTGGCACCAGCGTCCCCGCCAAGAACCGCATCATCCTGACCAGCGACTCCACCGATGGCGTCCCGGGAGGCACCGCGACTCCGATCACCACCACCGACGACGACGCCTCCGGCGATCAGCCCGCTCTGGGCACCAACCGGCGCGGACTCCTGATCGGCATGGGCGTTCTCGCCATCGCCAGCACCGCACTGGGCACCGCCGGCCGAGCGATCGGGCGGGTCCGCTCAAAGATCGGCGACATCGTCTTCCCGGCCGCGGCCGAACCCGCCGGCCCGCTGCCGACGGGCCTGGAGACGAAATACCCCAACATCTCCCCGTTCAACGTCCCCAACGACGAGTTCTACCGCGTCGACACTCGACTGGACACGCCCATCGTGGACATCGACACTTGGACGCTGAAGATCGACGGCGACGTCGAGAACGAACTCGAGTTCACCTTCGACGAGATCATGCAGATGCCCCTGATCGAGCGCGACATCACCCTGACCTGTGTCAGCAACTCGGTTGGCGGCAAGTACGTCGGCGGCACCCGCTGGCTCGGCGTCCGCCTGACCGACCTGCTCGAGCAGGCCGGCGTCGGCACCAACTCCGACCAACTGTTGATGACGGACTTCGACGGCATGAAGATCGGTGCACCCCTCAAGCAGGCCCTCGACGGACGCGACGCGATGTTGGCGATCGCCATGAACGGCGAGCCCCTGCCCCGTGAGCACGGTTTCCCGGCTCGCATGGTCATTCCGGGCCTCTATGGGTTCATCAGCGCGACCAAGTGGATCACTCGGATCACGTTGACGACCTATGAGAAGGACGTGTCCTATTGGACCGACCGCAAGTGGGCCACCGATGCTCCCATCAAGATCTCCACGCGGATCGACACCCCCCGCTCGCTGGAGAAGGTCAGCACCGGCAAGACCGTCATCGGTGGCGTCGCCTGGGCTCAGCAGAACGGCGGCATCTCCAAGGTCGAGGTCAAGGTTGACGGCGGCGCCTGGCAGGAGGCCGAGCTCGGCCCCGATGGCGGCGACGACTACTGGCGCCAGTGGGCTTATGAGTGGGACGCCACGAAGGGATCCCACAACATCTCGGCCCGCTGCATCGACGGCAACGGCAACGTTCAAACCGATGTGCGCGCCGAACCCTTCCCCGAAGGCTCGAGCGGCGTGCAGACCCTGATCGTCAACGTCGCTTGACGAAACCCGGGCGCAGCCTGCCGCGAAAGTGGCCTGCACCACACAAAAAACTTCCCATCCGGCCAATCCGGATGCGGAGCGGAACCGAACTCCACATGTCAGTCACACACTATGAAAGGCACCATCCCATGAAGCTTCACACCCTCCGCCGCAACGCCGGTATCGCTACCGCCGCCATCGCTCTCTCCGTCTCCCTCGCCGCGTGCAGCTCCGACGAAGAGCCCACCACCGCAGGCGACACCACCTCCGAGTCCCCGAGCGAAGAGGCCCCCGAGAGCACCCCCGCCGGTGCCGAGGCGCAGACCTTCGGTGACGCCTGTGGTGAGGTTCCCGCCGACGGCGCCGGTTCCTTCAACGGCATGGTCCAGGACCCGGTCGCCACCGCCGCGAGCAACAACCCGCTGCTCTCGACCCTCGTCGCCGCCGTGGGCGCTGTCCCCGGCCTGGCCGACACCCTGAACACCGCCGAAGGCCTGACCGTCTTCGCGCCGTACAACCCGGCCTTCGAGGCCATCCCGGCCGACGCGCTCAACGGTCTGCTCGAGGACCCCGAGACCCTCGGCAACATCCTCTCCAACCACGTCGTCGCGGGTCAGCTTGACCCCGAGGCCGTCGTCGGCGAGCAGGAGGCCCTGAACGGCGGCACCCTGACGGTCGAGGGCGACACCGACGGCATGACCGTCAACGGCGCCAGCGTCCTGTGCGGCAACGTCCCCACCGCCAACGCCACGGTCTACATCATCGACACCGTGCTCGAGGCCAACAACTGATCTAGGTAGAAACTACCTAGATTAACGAGCAGCAGACAGAATCAGGTCATGGAACCTCTCAGACCTGTATCCGCCGGGTCCCCCTCTTCGGAGGGGGCGCCGGTGGAGCCTGGCTCCACCGCCCACCTCAATGATCTTCTCAAGCGCTCCGGGCGGGGCGACGCCAACGCGTTCGCCGAGCTGTACGACGCCACCGCCTCCCGGGTCTTCGGACTCGCTGTCCGAGTGGTGCGCGATCCAGCTCAAGCCGAAGAGATAGCGCAGGAAGCCTTCCTGGACATCTGGCGGGGGTCGGCGCGTTTCGACTCTACGAAGGGCAGTGCCATCTCCTGGATGTTGACCATCGTTCACCGCAAAGCGGTGGACCGGGTCCGTTCAGCACAGGCCTCCACCCGCCGCGACACCACGTACCACCAGCAGAACCCGACTGTCGATCACGACGTGACAGCCGATGCAGCACACGCCTCGATGGAGGCCCGCCGGGTGCGAAGCGCCATGGAGAGCCTGACCGCCGTGCAGCGTGAAGCGATCGAGCTGGCGTACTTCGGCGGCTACACACATACAGAAGTGGCAGCGATGCTCGACCTCCCGGTCGGCACTGCCAAGACACGCATCCGAGACGGGCTAATCCGGTTGCGCGACACGATGGGAGTTGGCTCATGAACGATGTACACGCGCTATCTGGCGCCTACGCCGTCGACGCGGTCGACGACATCGAACGCGCACAGTTCGAACGTCACCTTGCTGGCTGCGGCGAATGCCGCGCCGAGGTGACCAGTCTTCGGGACACGGCCGCCCTACTGGGCGCCGCCACCTCCTACGCGCCGCCCGCCGGCATGAGGGAACGCCTCCTTGCCGAGGTCGCCACCGTCAGGCCGCTGCCGCCGCTGGTGGAATCCACCAGCACTCGGGCTCCCGCCGCTCGCCGGCGATTCCCCGCCCTGGTCGCAGCTGCCGCTGTCGTCCTCGCCTTCGGTGTTGGCATCGTTGTTCAACCGTGGAACGACAACGACCGCGCCGAGCAAACCATCTCTGCCACCCAGCGCGTCTTCTCCGCCAGTGACGCTGAGTCGTTCACCAAGATCGACAAGAACGGCGTCAGCGTTGAGGTGGCCCGGTCGGCGTCACTGAACACCGCCGCGATCCGCACCTCCGGCATGCCGGAGCTCAGCGAGGACGAGGTCTACCAACTCTGGTTCCAGAAGGGTGCCAAGTTGGTCAGCGCCGGCCTCATGGACGAGGGCAACGGCGAGTACATCCTCGACGGAGACCCCAGCAACGCTTCACAGGTGCTGATCTCCCAGGAGGCCGCCGGTGGCGAGGTCCAGCCCAAGGGCTCGGTAGTGGCCCGCATCGAATTCAAGCAGTCGACCTGATGCGCCGTATTGCTGTCGTCGGATCCGGCGTCGCCGGGCTGACGGCCTCCTACGTCGCGTCGAAAACCGCGGAGGTCACCCTCTACGAGGCCGATGACCGCCTCGGCGGTCACGCCGACACGCACCTGGTCCCTGAGGGCGAACGCACCCTGGCGATCGACACCGGTTTCATCGTGCACAATCCCCGGACCTACCCCGTGCTGCTACGGATGTTCGCCGAACTCGGCGTCGCCACGCAGGAGTCGGAGATGTCGATGTCGATCCGCGACGACGCCTCCGGCCTTGAATGGGCCGGCGCGCTTGGCCGCAGCGGACTCTTCCCCACCTCGGAGAACGTCCGCAACCCGCGCTACCTGGCCATGCTCGTCGAGATCCCTCGCTTCCACCGGCGCGCCAGGAAGGTCGTCGAGGCCAACACCGCTGCCGGGGAAACCGCCGGCGCCGTCTACCAGCGCACCGACGACATCACTCTGCGTGAGTTCCTCGACCAGGGCCACTTCTCGAAGTACTTCATCCGGCACTTCATGGAGCCGCTCGTGGCGGCCGTCTGGTCGTGTGACCCCGAGGTGTCCCTGGACTATCCGGCCCGCTACCTCTTCTCGTTCCTCCAGCACCACGGGATGCTCGGCATCTTCGGCTCGCCCCAGTGGCGCACCGTCAGCGGCGGCTCCCGTGAATACGTCCAGCGCGTCGCCAAGCACCTCGGTGACATCCGCACCTCCAGCGCGGTCACCTCGATCCGTGAGGTTCCTCAGGGAGTGGAGATCACCGACGTCACCGGCGCCGCGGAGATCTACGACGCCGTTGTCATCGCTGCCCACCCCCGCCACGCGTTGGGGATGCTGGCCGAACCCACGGCCCTCCAGACCGAACTCCTCTCGGCCATGCCGTACTCCCCGAACACCGCGATCCTGCACACCGACACCTCGCTGCTGCCTGACGCGGAAAAGGCCTGGGCCAGCTGGAACTTTCGACGCCCTGCGACCGAGGAACGAGGTCGCAGAGCAGGCGTCGAGGTCGAGCAGCGACCGCGGCTGAGGGACGAAGCCGCGACGGAGCGGGTCGAGACCCGCGATCGGGGCGAGCAGGACGGCGTCATCGTCACCTACGACCTCACCCGCCTCCAACGCCTCGACACCGACGTCCACTACCTCGTGACGCTCGGCGGAGAGAACCTGATCGACCCGACCACCATCATCGACCGGATGGAGTACGAGCACCCGCTCTACAACCCGACTTCGGTCGATGCGCAGGGTCGACTGCCGCAGATCAACAGCGACCGCATCGCCTTCGCTGGTGCCTACCACGGGTGGGGTTTCCACGAGGACGGCGCTCGATCGGGCCTCGCCGCGGTCGAGCACCTGGGCCTGACGTGGCCCGCCGACCATCAGGTCAGCTCCGACCCTCGGCACCGCGACCCCGAGCGGGACCTGCGCGGCACCGGCCGGATCTACGACACCACTGTGCGCCACACCCGCCGCAAGCCGTTCAAGCGGGCATTCACCCACCAGACCCAGACGTGGCTTGTCGACCTCGACGACCTTCCCGACCACGGGGTGCTCGGTCGCTTCGAGGCTCGCGACCACTTCGGCGACCCGACCCGTTCGATCCGGCGCAATGTGGAGACCTTCCTCGATCAGCACGGTCTCGACGTGCGGGCCGGCCGGATCGAGATGGCCACCAACGCCCGGGCCTTCGGTTACTGCTTCAACCCGATCACGGTCTTTTGGTGCTGGAACGCGCAAGGCGAGTTGGCCGCCACCGTGGTTGAGGTGCACAACACCTACGGCGACCGGCACGCCTACCTCGTGCACCCCGATGAGCAGGGCCGCGCCACCACGGACAAGGTCATGTACGTCTCGCCCTTCCACGGCACCGACGGCACCTATGACCTCACCGTCCCGGTGCCTCAGGACGACCTCACCATCGTCGTCAACCTGACCACCGACGACGGGGACCGCTTCAACGCCTCGCTCACCGGACAGCACCACGACACCACCCCGCTCCGGGCCGCTCCCGCGGCCCTCCGCGGGTCGCTCTTGATCCGTGTCCACGGCATCTGGCTGTGGCTTCGCAGACTGCCGGTGCGCAAGCGCCCGCAGCATCACCAGGAAGGAGTGACGTCATGACCGTCACCCCCGTCCGCCAGTCCGCCAACTACTGGCCCGGCCTTGATGTCCTCCCGTCCGGACCCAAGTCCGTGGTCGCCGCGAAGGTAGCCCGCCGCCTGTTCATCAGCGCGGTGAACCGGCTGCACGTGACCGTCCATGTGGGCGACAAGACCTACGGCAAGGGTGGCCCCGTGGCCACCATCCACCGTCCCGACGAGTTCTTCGCGCGGATTGGTGACGCCCAACTGATTGGCTTCGGCGAGGCCTACATGACCGGAGCCTTCGATACCGAGACCCCCGACGGGCTCGGTGACTTCCTCGCCGTACTCGCAGCGGAGATCCAGGACCTCGTCCCGACCAGCTTGCAGAAGCTGCGCAAGCTCGTCGTGGCTCGACCGCCGCGCGAGCACAAGAACGAGGAGAAGAACACCCAGGGCAACATCGCCCACCACTACGACCTCTCCAACGACCTGTTCAACCTGTTCCTAGACCCGACCCTGAGTTACTCCTCCGCCCTGTTCGACCGCACGGAGTCCGAGCTCGACCAGGTCACCCGTGACGAGCTCGAGACCGCTCAGGGCGCCAAGATCGAACGGTTGCTGGACCAGGCTCTGGTGATGAAGGGCCACCACATCCTCGAGATCGGATCCGGCTGGGGCGAGTTGGCCATCCGGGCCGCCCGTCGCGGCGCGCGGGTCACCACCATCACCTTGTCGGTGGAGCAGAAAGCACTCGCGGACGAGCGCATCGCAGCAGCGGGCTACTCCGACATGGTGTCGGTCGAGCTGTGCGACTACCGCGCTGTCCAGGGCGAGTACGACGCCGTCCTCTCGGTCGAGATGATCGAGGCGGTCGGTTGGGAGTACTGGCAGACCTACTTCGAGACCATCGACCGGGTGCTCAAGCCCGGTGGTCGGGCCGCGATCCAGGCGATCACGATGCCGCACGACCGCATGCTGGCCACCAAGCGCACCTACACCTGGATCAATAAGTACATCTTCCCTGGCGGCTTCCTGCCCTCGATCAAGGTCATCGACGACATCTGCTGTGAGCACACCGCGCTGCGGCTCTCGGACCGCAACTCGATGGGGCTGCACTACGCGCAGACTCTGCGTCTGTGGGACGAGGCCTTCCTAGCCGCCAAGGACGAGGTGCTCCGCCTCGGGTTTGATGAGACCTTCCTGCGGATGTGGCACTTCTACCTCGACTACTCACGTGCCGGTTTCGCCTCGCGCTACATCGACGTCAACCAGCTCACGTTCACCAAGGCGGGCGCCCGCTGATGAGCGGGGCCGGGGGCGTCGGCACGGCACTCGCGCGCGCAGAGATCCGCACCAACTGATCGGCGCTCAGTCGCGGGCGATCTGGGCGGCCAAACCGCACAGGTGTCCGAGCCGCGCGACCTCGCTGTCAACGAACTCCGGGCCGCCGCGGCGACCGACGATGATCATCTGGTTGCCGTCCAGTCGGGCTGCGGCGCACACGGCGACGTCACCGTCCACCGGGGGCAGCCGCTTGGCCCGCGTGATCTCGATGAACTCCAGGTCGCTGGGCGCGGCGTCGCTGGCGTACACCACTCCCGTGGAGCGGTGCAGGTGAGCGGCCCAGTGGACCCGGAAGGTATCCGGAAGCAGGTCGACCAGTCGCCTGAGTGCCTCGGCAGGAGCCAGGGTCAACTCCTCCACGGCCTCCAGGTCGAGCACGAGGTTCGCGCCGGCGGAGTAGCGGCTGACCCAGACCACCTGGACCCCGTCGAGGGCGTTGCAGGCGGAGACGATGGTGTCCGGCATGGTCCCCGGGGACACCTTCAACATCACGTCGTCCAGCACGGTGCCGTCGGACCGCTTCTCGACAATCTCGATCGCCTCGATGTCTCCGCCGACCTCAGCGGCAAAGGGGCGCCCGATCCGAAGATCCGCG
>CBDTZB010000067.1:0-9112 GCA_965364795.1 uncultured Nocardioides sp. | reverse complement strand
CGCACCCAGCTCGTCGGCGATCCTGACGACGGCACGTAGCTCTCCCGCCGTTAGCACGATCGTGGGCACCTCGAAGCCGGTGAATTCGGCGTACGCCGTCTCCAGAGCCTGCTCGATGCGACCCGGGGAGCGCATCGACGTGGTGATCTTGACGTTGCCGGTGTTCAGGTACGTCGCCACGTCGGTGAACGACCCCTGCGCGGCGGTCGCGGTCACTGCTGCCAGGTCGTCCTTGCCGAAGCGACGCTTGGACCCCAAATTGATCGCCCGCAGAAATGCCACGTAGGTAGCCATCCCTCATCCTCCCAAAGGCCGTTCGTGACCGACCCGGTCTAGGCTCGGGTCGTGACTCAGGTAGAGATCGACGGCCGGTCCTCCCGTTGGGATCGGCATCGTGAAGAACGCTACAACGCGTTGGTGGCCTCGACTGTGCGCGCAATCGACACGCACGGACCCGACGTCGCGATCGCCACCATCGCTGCCGAGGCGGGCGTCAGCAAGCCCGTGCTCTACCGCTACTTCGCGGACAAGGACGAGTTACACGCGGCAGTGGGTCGTTGGGGTGCCACCGAGGTCGTGGATGGGATGGTGCCCGCCTTCCTGACCGCCACCACGGTCCGCGAGCGGATCCGGGGAGCCGTGGGGGCCTACTTGGAGGTCATCGAGGAGCACCCCCAAGTCTTCAACCTGCTGGTCCGTCAACGAGGCGGCCATGATCCCCTCGCCGATGGCAAGGCGCGCATCGTCGAGACGATCAACCAGACCCTCAGCGGCAGCCTCCACCAACTCGAGGTCCACACCGGAGGCATCGAGGCGTGGTCCCAGGGGATGGTCGGTCTAGCCCTCACCACCGGTGAATGGTGGCTCGAGACCGCCGCGCTGCCCCGCTGCGAGGTCCGCGATCAGCTGGCCGACTTCATCTGGCACGCCTTCGGGGGCCTGGTGCGTGAGCGGGGCGCCGACCTCTCAGCGCTCGACGGCTGACCGGGCCCGATCCTCGTAGGCCTGACGGACCGAGGAGTCTGCCCCGGCCAGCACCGTGTCGGCCTTGAGCAGCTTCGCGACCTTCGCCTGAGCGCCCCTCGGCAGATTCTGATTCGTCCGAGCCAGGCCCTGCGACCAGCGCGGTACCCACATCTCCGGGGTGGGGCGACGCACCGCGGCCTCAATGACCTCGGCGACCTGGTCGGCCGTCACCGGCTTGATGCCGCGGGTGGTTCCGACACCCACGGACAGCTCGGTCTTGACCACCGTGGGCAGCACCAGGCTCACGTCGATGCCGTGGGGTTCGAGTTCGGCGCGGAGTGCTTCGCTGAAGCCCACCACCGCGAACTTCGAGGCGGAGTACGTCGCGCCTCCCGCCAACGCGATCCGACCGACCGCTGAGGCGACGTTGATGATGTGGCCACGACCGCGTTCGACCATGGCGGGAGCGACGGCCTTGGTGCCGTGGATGACTCCGAACAGGTTGACGTCCAGGATGCTTTGTGTCACCGAGTCGGGCTCGTCCAGGATCGAACCGAGCGGCATGATGCCGGCGTTGTTGACCAGCACGTCCACGGGTCCTAGCGAGGCCGTGGCGGCGAGGAACGAGCGCCACGAGTCCGGCGTAGTGACGTCCAGCTCCGCAGCGATCACGCGGTCGTCGTATCGCCCCGCGACCTTCTGGGCGAGATCGACATCGCGATCACCGATGGCGACGTGGGCCCCCTGGCGCGCCAACCGCTCCACGGTCGCCTCCCCGATCCCTCGGGCGCCACCGGTGATAACGAACGTCAGGCCGGAGGGGTCGTGCGGCGTTGTGCGGTTCAGCAGGCTCATGAGTCAATCCTTGCTCGAAGGGGACGGAGGTTGAGCGGGAGCCCATCCGTGGGGAAGGGCAGCGAACGGTAGTCCAGCGGGACGACGTAGCCGGCGTCCACCGACCACTCGTAGCGTCTCAGGATCTGATGCAGGATCGAGGTGACCTCGGCCCCCGCGAAGGCCATGCCGAGGCACTTGTGGACGCCCCCGCCGAAGGGCTCCCAGGCCATCCGGTGAGACTTGTCCTCTCGACGCTCGGGCCCAAATCGCTCGGGGTCGAAACGTGAAGGCTCGCTCCACAACTCTTCAAGATGGTGCGACAGCTGGACCAGGACCGCGGTCAGACGTCCTTCGGGGATGCGCACGCCGAGCACCTCGGTCTCCTTGACCGTGCGCCGCGCGAGCATGGGCACCGGGGGAACCAACCGCAACGACTCCTTGATCACCAGGTCCAAGGAGGTCAGTGACTCCAACTCGCTCAGGTCGGGGTGATCGCCAAGGGTCAGGGACTCCGCTCGGCACCGCTCCTGCCACTGCGGATGCTGGCCGAGGTGCTGCATCACGATCGCCACCGTGATGGTGGAGGTGTCGTGAGCCGCCATCAGAAGAAAGATCATGTGGTTGACGATGTCGTCGTCGCTGAAGCGCTCTCCCTCTTCGGTGCGCAGGTGCGTCAGGATCGAGAAGAGGTCGGTGCGCTCCCCCGGCTGCTGGGCCCGATTGGCCGGCAGCTGACGCCGCAAGAAGTCCTCCAGCAGTGCGCGGCCGCGCAGTGCGCGACGCCAGCGGGTGAAGGGCAGGTCAGCTCGCACTACACCGGTGGCGGCCTGCACGCAGGCGATGAAGGCCTCGTTGAGGCGCTCCAACTCCTCGGCGTCAGCGAACTCCGCCCCACCCATGAAGATCTCGGTAGCTAACTCGAGGGTCAGTTCCTTGGTGGCCGGATAGATGCGGAAGTCCTCGCCGGGGGTCCAGGTGTTCAGTCCCGCGCTGATCGCGGGGGCGAGCGCGGCGACGTACCCCTCCAACCGCGGCCGTGTGAACGCCTCCTGCATGAGCCGTCGGTGATGGTGGTGCTCGGCGAAGTCCAACAACATCAGGCCGCGGTTGAAGAACGGTCCAACGATGAAGCCCCAGCCGGGTCCGTTGGCGAAGGCCTTGTCCTTATTTTTCAACGCGGCCTCGCAAGCATCCGGCCCGGCGAGCAGAGTCCAGCGGCGGCCCAGCAGGCGTCGTTCGGTCACCGGCCCGCCGGTCTCGTACTGCTTCACCATGAAGGCGAGAGGGTCGCGCGCGTACTCGAGAATGCCGCCCACCATGGGGATCTGCATTGTTGGCTCCCTCGCTCCGACTATCTGACAGACAGTTCTGTCAGTTTGTGGGCTGGGCCCCGACCTGTCAAGAATGAAGCCGTGACCACCCCCTCCAAGCCCCGCCAGTACGGTGGCCAGAGCCCGACGGAACGCGCCAACGAACGTCGAGATCGGCTCGTGCGCGCGACGATGTCGCTGCTGGCTGAGCGGGGTGAGTCTTCGACAACCATGACCCGGATCTGCGCCGAGGCTGGCCTCACGGAGCGCTACTACTACGAGAGCTTCACCAAACGCGACGAGGTGCTGGTGGCCGCCTTGGACCTTGCGGCGAAGGAGATCGCCGACGCGGCGCTGAGCGCCATCGCTCAGACCGACGGCGAAGCGGGCCAACGCGTGCGAGCCGGCATCCGCGCCGTGGTCGACCTGGCCGTGGCCGACCCCACCCCCGCTCGCGTGGTGCTCCTCGAGGCGTCCGGCAACGCTGCACTGCGAGCCCGACGACACGAACTGCTCAGCTGGTTCGCCGACCTGGTCACTGAGGAGGCGACCAAGATTCTCGGCGCGGACACCTGGCCGGCTCACCGCGCCCGACTCCAGGCCGTGGTCTTCGTGGCGGGGTACGCCGAACTCGTCGGTTTCTGGCTGCTCGGCGAGAACGACCTGACCCCGACATCCCTGATCGACCTAGGGATCGAACTCTTCGGACTGCTGCTGCGGCGGCCCTAGAAATAGCAATAACCCCACCAGTTCACCCGGAGGGAACTGGTGGGGTCGTTGCCGAGCTAGTGACAGATCAGGCTGTGCCGATCAGGCTGGGCCGATCAGGGAAGGGCAACCGTGATCTTGGCGATGCCGATCAGCAGACCGTCGGGGATGTCCTCGGTGCCGAACGTGTCGCGCAGCAGGCCGGCGGCCGTGGCGGACAGCTTGACCTGGGTGCCCTCGAGGATGGCCTTACCACTCTCGGTGGAGGTGTCCAACGGGTTGAGCGTGTTGCCGTTGAGGTCGAAGATCGGGACGCTCACGGCGGCAGGCTTGGCGTTGACGTTCACGTCGCCGTAGACGATCGAGGCGGTCGGGTCGACGTTGAAGTTGCCGATGTCGACCTTGGTGCCACCCGCGGAGAGCGAGAAGCCGGATCCTTCGTGCTGGATCTGACCGACGACGTAGGGCGAGACCTCGCCGGGCGTGAAGATCGTGACGTTTCCGCCGGTGATCGGGAAGATCAGGGCGCCATCCTTCAACTCACCGGTGCCGACGGTGCCGGGAGTGACGCCGAGGCTGCCGAGGGCGTCAACGAAGCCCTGGTCGAGGGTGACGGCGGTGGTGTCGCCAGTCAGGGCGGTCAGTTCGGCGACCGGGGTGGGGGCGCTGCTGCTGCCACCATCGTCGGAGCCGCAGGCGGCAAGGGGGAACGCGAGCATCATCATCGCGGCGACGCCGGCGATCGACTTGCGACGAGCGGAGAACTTCTTCATGAGGCTGTTTCCTTAGGTTGCTGTGGTCGAGACTTGCGGGGAGTTCGACACAGCCTTCCAGTCGGATTGGATCACTCTGCTATTGACCCGCGTGTCCCCGATCACATTCGTCTAAAGATTGCCGCGCCGCTCCTGCTCACGCTCGATCGCCTCGAAGAGCGCTTTGAAGTTGCCCTTCCCGAAGCCCAGGGATCCGTGGCGCTCGATGAACTCGTAGAAGACCGTGGGCCGGTCCCCCATGGGCTTGGTGAAGATCTGCAGCAGATAACCGTCTTCGTCCCGATCGACGAGGATCCCGCGCTCCTTTAGCGCTTCGATCGGCACCCGCACCTTGCCGATCCGAGCCCGCAACTCCGGGTCGTCGTAGTAGGAATCAGGGGTATCAAGGAACTCGATGCCGTTGGCGCGCAGCGCGTCGACCGAGGCCAGGATGTCTCCGGTGGCGAGGGCGATGTGCTGACATCCGGCACCGCCGTAGAACTCCAGATACTCGTCGATCTGCGACTTCTTCTTCGCCACGGCTGGTTCGTTGAGGGGGAACTTCACCCGGTGGTTACCGCTGGCCACCACCTTGCTCATCAGGGCGGAGTAGTCGGTGGCGATGTCGTCCCCGATGAACTCGGCCATGTTCGCGAACCCCATGACCTTGTTGTAGAACGTCACCCACTCATCCATCCGGCCAATCTCGACGTTGCCGACGCAGTGGTCGATCGCTTGGAAGAGCCTGCGCGGAGCACCCTCTCGACGCTGAACCGTCGAGGTGCGGGCCACAAAGCCCGGCAGATAGGGGCCGGTGTAGCGGCTGCGGTCGATCAGGGTGTGCCTGGTCTCGCCGTACGTCGCGAGGGCGGCGATCCGCACGGTTCCGTGCTCGTCGCTCTCATCGTGGGGTTCGACCAGGATCGTCGCTCCGACCGATCGGGCGTGGGCCACACAGGCGTCCACGTCGGGGACCTCGAGGGCCAAGTCCACGACTCCGTCGCCGTGCCGGCGGTGGTGATCGGCGAGCGGGCTGTCCGGAGCGACGGGGCCGGTGAAGACGAACCGGGCACTGCCACTGCGCAGGACGTAGGACTTGGAGTCGCGGTGCCCGTTCTCCGGGCCGCGGTAGGCCTCCAACTCCATCCCCAGCGCCAGTTGGTAGAACGTCGCGGATTGGGTGGCGTTGCCGACCACGAAGCCGATGGAGTCCATCGCGGTCACCGGGAACGGATCGGTGCTGGCGTCGTACTCGACCAGACCCACGAGTTGTTGCAGTTGTTCCAGAGTGAGGTGGGCCTTGAGCTCGTCAGCAGTCAGCATCGTCATCCCCGCAGCGTGACCGGAGCGAACATCATGTGCAACAGTCAGGCAGAGCACTGCACAAATTGACTATTCAAAGGGGCTCCCATGGACGATTTGGACCGCACCCTGATCGATCTTTTCACCGACGAACCGCGCATCGGCGTTCTCGAGGCTTCCCGTCGCCTCGGCGTCGCACGCGGCACCGTGCAGTCTCGGCTCGACAAGATGCAGAGCGCTGGCGTGATCACCGGGTGGGGACCCCGCCTTTCCCCAGAGGCCTTGGGTTACCCCGTCACCGCTTTCCTCACCCTGGAGATCACCCAGGGCCAGGGCCACGAGATGGTTGCCGAGCACCTCGCCGAGATCCCCGAGGTCCTCGAGGCCTACACGATCACCGGTAGCGGCGACCTGTGGTGTCGCGTGGTCTCCCGCTCGAACGCCGAGTTGCAGCAGGTCATCGACCGCGTCGTGGGCTTCGCCGGGGTCATGCGGGCCTCCACCGTGATGGCTCTCGCCACCCAGGTGGAGTACCGCGTACGTCCGCTGGCTCGGGTCTCCCAGAGCCGGGGCTGACTCAGCGCCGAACGAGCCGGACCTTCATGGCACCGACGTCACGCTTGCCGCCCGCTCGATAGAGGAAGCGGACCTTCGACAGCTTCGATCCGCCCTGCCGAGCCCGCACCCGGACGCGCATCTTGACCGACTGGCCGGGGCGCAGTTTGCGCACGCCCTTGACGGTGGTCGAGATCGCCTTGCCGGACACGCGCAGGCTCCCCTTGGGGGCCGGCTTTCCGCCCACGTTGGTCACCATCACCGGGATGCGGATGACCTTGCCCGCCTTCAGCTTCATCGTCCGCTTGACCTTGGCGGCCTTGAGCTTGAGGGGAACGTTGTCCGCCACCCGGAGGGCTTCACCGCTGCGAGCAGGCAGGATGAAGTTGCGGCTGACGATGCTGCCGTCGAGACGACGCATCACGCCCTTGACCCGAACGCGCACCTTCTTGCGGGTCGGGTTGACCACCGCCATGCCGTTGGCGAACGTTCGCACGAACGCGCCGCCCTGCTGGCGGTACATCGAGCCGTACGCCGCGCCAAGGTTCGGCAGGCGGTAGCGGTGGTTCATCCCGGAGGCGCCGACCTTGTTGCGGGAGTCGGTGAAGGCGAAGAAGCTGTTGCCGTTGGCCCCCATGAGGAAACTCGCCATGGAGTAGCCGTGCCACTGGATGGACTCGGCGCGGGAGGCACCCGACCACAGCTTGGTGGTGAAGAGGCCGGCCTTGCCCTGAGCCTCCATGTCCTGGATGACCCGGACGTTGTCACCCCACGTTCCTAGCGTCGGGAACTTGTTGGTCGCGTTGAAGGAGCCCCGAAGGAAATCCTCCATCTGGGCGCCGGGGGCGCTGGAGACGATGGGCCGCGAGGTGATGTCAGACTTCCAGTAGCGGTAGCTGTTCTCGACCATGTTGCCGATCTGGATCAGATCACCGGAGCGCTCGCGCAGATCCCGCGCCAGGGCGATGATCTCCCCGCGGTACTCCGCCTCGGTGTACTTGTTGCCGGTGTTGGGATTGATCGGAACCGAGGAGACGAATCCGTTCGCGAAGATCCCTAGCGTGAGCATGTCCACCAAGCAGCCATCGAAGCGACCGGTGTTCACCCGGTCTCGGCACATCTGATTGGAACGGGCGCGCCACTGCACGTGGGAGGGATTCATCAGGTAGGTCCCGAAACCCGGAGCAACCACCCGCCCGCCAGAGGAGTCGTGCAGGAAAGCCGCCTCGGGTAGCCCCTTGACCTGCTCCTGTGAACCGAGCACGGCGTTGGAGTAGGCGAGGATGTTCAGGTTCGGATTGGCTGACCGCATGGCTGCGGTGTGCTGGCTGATCCCGTGTGGAATGGCGACGATGAGATCGAATTTCTTCGCCAGTCCGAGAGCCTGCTTGCGTGAGTAACTGTGGTCAGGGCTCATGAACAACGGAGCCCAGTCACGCGGCACAGCACCGCCGGGGCGCTTGACGCTGGGTGACTCGACGGCCACCACATCGGCGGGCAGATCGGCGGGCAGTGGCGTCGCGGCCAGGGACATCACGCTCAACAGCAGGGTCGCGGAGACCGCGCCGCTGAGCAGTCGGAGCTTCCCTGGGAATCGTTGCGGGCGCGGAGCAGCGTGGCTGTGGGGGGAGATCATGGGTAGCGTCGTCTCTCGAAAAAGGCGGGGTGCTGTCGACCGTGGGGGCGGCCCTGAACCTTGGACCTTACGGGACTCAGCGGCAACCGGTACATGGTTTGACGATGTGGGCGTACTCACGCCGCGCCCACATCGTCGTCCCTATCAGCGACGAGCGCGCACCCGAACCTTGGCTGAGGCACGCTTGCCACCGGCCTGGTACACCAGCTTCGCGGGCCTCGTGCCGGAGCGGCGAACCAGCTTGACCTTGACCCGAACCTGGGTGTTGGCACCGGGCTTGAGCGAGCGGATGCGGACCGACCGGCTCTTCAGTCCCTTGCCGGCGACCTTGACGGCGCCGCGGGGGGTGGTCTTGCCACCGCGGTTCGACACCACAGCCTTGAGCTTGGTCCAGCGACCGGGCTTGAGGCGGGCCGTCTTGGCCCCGAGGTGCTTGACCCGCAGCTTGAAGGCCGGGGACGACGGCGCCTGGGCCGTTGCGTCCGGGTTCATCGAGGAGGGGTCGGCCACGGTGCCCTCGCCGTTGATCAGGACTTCGCCGGTGTGCGGGGCGAGGAGGACGTTGCCGCTGACGTGGGAGCCGTCGAGCCTCGTCTTGACGCCGGAGATCGGAACGCGGACCGACGAGTTGCCCGGGTTGACCAGCACCTGGCCGTTGGCGAAGCTCCGGCTCCATGCACCGTCGTTGGCCTGGGTCATCGCGCCACGGGGCATCCCGAGGTTGTCGGGCATCGTGTACTTCAGGTTGGTCTGCGAAGCACCGGCCTTGTCGCGCGACCGGGTGTAGGCGAAGAAGCTGTCTCCGTTGGCGCCCATGAGGAAGGTGGCCATCGAATAGGCGTGCCACTGGTTGGCCAGCGCGGTGTTGGCCCCGGACCAGAGCTTGGTGGTGAACAGTCCGGTGACGCCGGCGTTCTCGAAGTCCGTGACGATGTCCACGTTTTGCTTCCACTCAGACACTGAGGGCCAATCCGTGACTCCGTCCTGGGCGCCGCGGAGGAAGTCCTCCATCTGAGCACCCGGCGTGCTCATCGCCAGGGGGCGCG
>CBDTZB010000066.1:0-9213 GCA_965364795.1 uncultured Nocardioides sp. | reverse complement strand
CGATCCCGAAGGGTGTGCACGGCAGCGGCGCTTCGTTGCCCAGCACGAGCCAACCGAGGTTCGTCGGGTGCAGGCCGTCAGCGTCCTTGGCGGGATCGATCAGCCCGAGGACCCGGTTCTCGTCGCGACCACGGGGAAGCGGCAACTGCACGATGTAGCCCGTGCAGGCCGGGTCCTCGTTCAGGGCGCGTACTGCCTCTTCGATCTCCTCCTGCGAGGCGACCTCGGGCAGATCCACCCGGATGGAGGAGATTCCGACCTCGGCGCAGTCCTTGTGCTTGCCGTTGACGTACCACCGCGAACCCGGGTCGTCGCCGACCAGCACCGTGCCCAGTCCGGGGACGATGCCCTTCTCGGCCAAGGCCTCGACCCGAACCTTGAGTTCGGCCTTGATCGCTTTGGCGGTGGCGGTGCCGTCGAGTTTCTGTGCGGTCATGGGGGTCATCCTGTCAGTGGAAGAAGTGCCGGGTGCCGGTGAAGTACATCGTGACTCCCGCAGCCTTGGCTGCCTCGATCGTCAACTCGTCGCGGACCGAGCCACCGGGCTGCACGATCGCGGTCACCCCAGCGCTGATGAGGATCTGCGGTCCGTCCTCGAAGGGGAAGAAGGCGTCCGAGGCAGCAACCGAACCAGCGGCCCGCTCGCCCGCCCGCTCCACCGCAAGCTTGCAGGAGTCGACGCGGTTGACCTGGCCCATGCCCACTCCGACGGAGCCGCCGTTCTTGGCCAGCAGGATGGCGTTGGACTTGGCAGCTCGGCACGCCTTCCAAGCAAACGACAGGTCGGCCAGCACCTCAGCCGAGGCGGGCTCTCCGGTCGCGAGGGTCCAGGAGGTGGGGTCATCGCCGCCGCCTTCGATCACGGCGTCGACGTGGTCGACGTGCTGGACGAGCAGTCCTCCACTGACTGGCCGGGTCTCCACGGCGGTCGGGGTGGCGTCCACGGGTGCGACAAGGATCCGGATGTTCTTCTTGCCCTGCAGGATCTCGACCGCGCCGTCGTCGTACGCCGGAGCGACGATCACCTCGGTGAACACCTCGGCGACCTGGCGGGCCATCTCCACCGACACGGGGCGGTTCACCGCGATCACGCCACCGAACGCGGAGACGGGGTCGCACTCGTGCGCCTTGCTGTGGGCTTCCGCAACGTCGGCGCCGACGGCGATCCCGCACGGGTTGGCGTGCTTGATGATCGCGACAGCGGGCTCGGCGAAGTCGTTGGCGGCACGGCGGGCCGCGTCGGTGTCGACGTAGTTGTTGTAGGACATCTCCTTGCCGTGCAGCTGCTCGGCGGCGGCCAGACCGGTGCCCGAACCGTTGGAGTACATCGCGGCGGGCTGGTGCGGGTTCTCGCCGTACCGCAGCACCGACTGCTTCTCCCACGTGGCGCCGATCCACGCCGGGAAGCCGGTGCCCTCACTGGAGTCCGTCAGGACGCTACCCATCCAGGAGGCCACGGCCACGTCGTACGACGCGGTGTGCACGAACGCCTCGGCGGCCAGCGCCTTGCGCTCCTCAAGCGTGAACCCGCCAGCGGCGACAGCGGCCAGCACGTCGTCGTACCGCGACGGCGAAGTGACGATGGCGACCGACGGGTGGTTCTTGGCCGCCGCACGCACCATGGACGGGCCACCGATGTCGATCTGCTCGACGCACT
Organism: uncultured Nocardioides sp.; assembly: GCA_965364795.1. Classification (GTDB taxonomy): domain Bacteria; phylum Actinomycetota; class Actinomycetes; order Propionibacteriales; family Nocardioidaceae; genus Nocardioides. The sequence goes on along the minus strand of CBDTZB010000066.1, from coordinate 7,556 downwards.
CGTCGGGGGATGCTCCCGAGGCGACGGTCTCGGAGAAGGGGTAAAGATTGGAAACCACCAGGTCGAAGGGTTCGACCTCGAGGTCAGCCAGTTGCGCGACGTGGGTCTCGAGCCGCCGGTCGGCGAGGATGCCCGCGTGAACGCGCGGGTGCAGGGTCTTGACCCGGCCGTCGAGGCACTCGGGGAACCCGGTCAGATCCTCGACCTTGGTCACGGGCAGACCGGCCTCTTCGATGAGGCGGGCCGATCCACCGGTGGAGACCAGCTCGACTCCGGCTTCGTGGAGGCCGCGGACCAGCACCTCGAGGCCGGACTTGTCATAGACGGAAACAAGCGCACGGCGGATCGGCATCTGATGGGTCATTAGGGGTGCTCCTCGGTTGACACTGCGTTGAGAACAAGGTCTACGTGAGGGCCACCCAGGCGTTCGATGGCCACGCTGATTCCCCCGCAGGGGCACTCCCCGGTGGTCCCCCACCTGCGCCAGTCGTGTGGCCGGAGCATAGCGCGAGAAAATTCAGGAGGGCTAGCGGCCGAAGCGCACCCGGCGGTTCTCGATGAGAAAGCCCTCACGCGCCATCCGCCCGACCGTGTCGACCAACATCGCGCGTTCGCCGACCTTGATCCGCTCGTGGAGGGACTCCACGGTGTCGTCGTCCTCCACCGGCACCGCGCTCTGCGCCACGATCGGACCGGTGTCGACGCCGGCGTCGACGACGAAGAGCGTGGCGCCGGCGATCTTCACCCCGTAGGCGAGCGCGTCAGCGGCTCCGTGCATGCCCGGGAAGGAGGGCAACAGCGCGGGGTGGGTGTTGATGTAGCGGCCGCCGTACTCCTCAAGGAAGGCGGGGCCAGCGAGCTTCATGAAGCCGGCAGAGACGACGAGTTCCGGCTTGTACTGGGCGCAGGATGCGGTCACGGCGCGATCCCAGGCGGCTCGGTCGGGATAGTCCTTGACTCGGTGCACGAAGGTCGGAATCCCGGCCCGCTCGGCGCGAGCCAGACCCTCGATATCCGTGCGGTCCGCCCCCACCGCCACGATGGTCGCGCCGTAGGCCGGGTCAGCGCAGGCGTCTAGGAGCGCCTGGAGGTTGGTCCCGGCTCCCGAGACGAGGACAACAAGGCGGGCGGTGTCAGTCACGCGCGAAGCCTAGTAGTTGCGCACCCACGTAGGTCAGGTGGCGCTCAGGTCGGATTCTTCGAGGGCCGCCGCCGCGCGCCGCTGCCACCAGGTCACCAACAGGCCACCGAGGAGTCCGCCTAGTCCGAAGGAGGTGATGGCGTGCACCAGCACCTCACCCACCAGCGGCGCCACCTCGCGCATCCGGCCGGGTCCGATCGCTCCCCCGGCCAGGGCCGCGATGAAGCCGAACGTCACACCCGCCAGCACGCCTCCCGCGCCACCTCGCACGGCACCCTCGGTCCAGTTGAGCGACGGCGAGCGTCGCTGCGCCCGCACCGCACCGGCTGCGCCGATCAACAGCGGGATCAGGACGATCAAGCCCAGCCAGCCCGAAGGCGTTCCGGTCCGCGGCAGGGCGGCGAAGATCGGCAGCATCGGAAGCGGACCCAGCACGACCAGTGAGGGCGAGACCACCGTGGCGGCGCCCACGGCAAACCCCGGTCCGAGGAGGTAGGAACCCGCAAACACCACTGCGTTGGGTACGACGAGCAGGCTCAGTGCCGTGAGCACGATCGCGTCGGCTGCGTTGACGCCCAGTTGAGACATCACGTTGGCCGCGGTGCTCAGATCCAGAAGGAGGGCGATCACAAAGGCCGCCACGCACAGCCAGACCCACATCATCAACATGTGGGCGCAGGCCCGCACCGCGCTGCGCAGAGTTTCAGGCAGGGCCGCCGTCCAGATCGCAGCGCGTCCCGAGCCGATAGCGATCGCGCTACCGCCGAGCAGAGAGGCCATCAACATCGACCAGACGAGCACGCGTTCGGCCGATGGATCGGTCGCGGGAGTCGCCGCCAGGGTGGCCACCAGCACCGCCGTCGCGGCGTACCCGATGGCGAAGAGAAGGGTGGCTGCAGGGACCGTCCAGTCGCGCTCGCCGTCGTCGATCCGTCCGGCGTCTGGACCGTGCGTGGCCAGTTGCTGTCCGATTCGGTGAGCGACGCGCCAGATCCCGTAGGCCGCTAGAGCCGTGATGCCGAGCGGCACCATGGTGACCACGACACCGTCGATGCGGACACCGGACCCGTGGCCCATCAGCCAGCCGAGCGCGCCGGTTCGCAGGCCGTCGCGAGGGCTGCCGTGAGCGCCTGCGTCGACGCTGAACCAACCGATCAACCCGATGACCAAGCAGATCCCCAACGGAATCGCAGCAGCGGTGAGGCCGCCGAAGGTGGCCACCACGGTGAGCGGACGGGTGGCGGGACCTTGGTTCTCCGTGACGGGTGGTGGGGTCGCACCGCCGCGGCGGGCGCGGTTGGCGGATTTCACCGCAGAGGGCAGGAGCGAGGTCATAACCTCACCATCATCACCTGCCTCAGGCGCCTCAGAGCCGCTCCCACGCCGCGATCACCCAGGTGGGTGGGAATCTTCGATGCGAGGCGCTCACGAGCCACTGGCCCCGTCGCGTACCGTAGTGAGGCCATGAGGGATCCGGAGGACTTCGACGCTTTCTACGTCGACGCGCGCGAAAGACTGCTGCTGGAGACCTACGCGTTGACCGGTGACCTCACGGCAGCTAGGGCTGCGGTCCGAGACGCCTTCATCGTCGCCTGGCACCACTGGCGCAAGGTGGGCAGCCTCGAAGACCCCGAGGAGAGCGTGCGACCGCACGCCTGGCGTCACGCCCAACGACGCCACACCGCGCGCGTGTGGCACAAGGATCGTTCGATCGACCCGCAGGTCACGGCGACCTTCGAGGCCCTGAGCACGCTGTCGCTCCCTCAGCGTCGAGCCCTGCTGCTCAACCACGTGGCCAGGGTCCCGGCGGAACAGATGGCTCGAGAGATCGGGCGCCCGGTGGAGGACGCAGAGCGCGTGCTCGCAGGCGCCGCAGCATCGTTCGCGGGCAGTCGCGGTATCGCTACCTCGCAGATCCATCAGACCCTGGAGGGGCTGCGCCCCCAGACCAGCGACGTGCGCTGGCCACGGGCGACCATCATCCGACGCGCAGGCGGAGCACGTCGACGGACCCACACCCTGGTGGGAGCCGGGGTTGCCGTAGCCGCTCTGCTGATCAGTGGCTCGGTGGTCTACGACAGCGACGGGGTGCGCCCCTCGTTGGATCGGCCGGTCGTCTCCGATGTGCCGAGTCAGCCCCAGACCCCGGACCCGACGACCTCCAGCCCGGCCCCGGTCCCTGAGCCCCTCACCGACGCAGCGCTGCTTGGCACCGGCGATCTGTCTCGTCTGACCGGTCGCAAGGGCTGGAAGCTGACCGACACCTCGGACAACTCCGAGGGCAACGGCCTCGTGATCCCGTGTCAGCAGGAGCGGTACGCCGACCCCCGCGGGGTCGCCGCCCTGATGCGCACCTCCGAGGCCCGGCGCCGTCCCCAGACGTCGAAAGCGACGGTCATCCAGTCCGTTGAGGAGTCGCGCAACCTCCGCGCCGCGAAGCGCACCTACACCACCACCCTCAACTGGTACGCCGGATGCCGCATCGAGCGGGCCCAACTGCTGAACACCCTGACCTTGCCGGACATCGGCGACGAGGCGACGCTGGTAGTGCTGCGGGCCTGGGGGAAACCGGACCAGACCATGGCGGTCAGCGTCGCTCGCACCGGCGTCTTCACCACGACGGTGATGACCACGATCGAGAACGCCCAGCGAGCCAACACCCGCGCCTCGGCCCGAATGGCCGGGGGCGCCATTGGCAGCCTGTGTGCCCTGCCCAACGCCGGCGAGTGTGCGACCACCACCAAACTTCAGCCCTCCGATCCGCTGCCGGTGGGGAGTGCTCCAGCTTTGTTGTCCGAACTCGATCTTCCCCCGGTCGACGGGGTCGGCAAGCCGTGGGTCGGAACCGAACCGACCACGGCCACCGACAACCTCGCCTCGACGCGCTGCGATGAGACCGAGTTCCGGGGGCAGTTCAACAAGACCCGGATCCGCAAAAACCTGACGCGTTCCTTCCTCATCCCTCAGGCCAAACTCGCGACCACCTTCGGCCTCACCCAGACGCTCGGATCACTGCCTAGGAAGAAGGCCACGGCCTTCGTCGAGGTCGTGCGGCAACGGATGGGTCGCTGCACGGACAAAGATCTGGGCACTCGCGTACGCCGCCTGGTCCAACGCGAGAGCGACAAGGAGAGCCTGACCGTCTGGGAGCTCACCACCGAGCTGTCCGACAACAAGTCCCTGGACTACTCGATGGCGATCATCCGACACGGCGGCGTCGTTTCTCAGTTGGGCTTCATCCCCGACGGGTCCGCGACGATGAGCGATCAGGACTTCCTTGCCCTCGCCGAGCGCGCCCAGGACCGGCTGCCTCAGTTGAAGGTCGCCCAGTAGAAGGCGTGGCAGAGCCAGCCAGCGTGGCGTGGGTCACATAACGGCCTCCCCGATTGGCCGATTAGGTAACAGATTGATTACCGTCCTCGGATGCTCCGACGACGACACTCCTTCCGTACGCCGTTCGCCGCAGTGGTTGCGTTCCTGATGATCGGTGCTCTCGCACTGGTCTCGGTCACCACGACTTCCGGCGCCTCGGCCCAGTCCGCAACCGCTCCCCTCGCTGCGAAGAAAGCCCAGAAGACGGGCAAGTTCGTCCCCGAACCCGGCTTCCGGATGAAGGTCGCCACCTTCAACGTGCTGGGCAGCCAGCACACTGCCGGCAGCCGCCGGGCCTCGGGCGTCAAGCGGATCCGAGCGACCTCGCGCATCATCAAGCAGAACAAGATCGACGTGATCGCGCTGCAGGAGGTCCAAATGGACCAGTTGCAGGTTCTCGGCAAGCGGCTGAAGAAGTACCGCATCTTCCCGTACAAGAAGTTCGGCAAGAACCAGGGCCTACGCCTGCAGATCGCCTACAAGAACTCGAAGTACGAACGCGTCAACCAGGGCTCGATCATCACTGCCTTCCACGGTCAGCGCCGTCCGATCCCGTGGGTGAAGCTGCGCGAGCGAGAGACCGGCCGCACGTTCTTCTACATCTCGATCCACAACTCCCCCAAGGGCGCTGAAGGCGAGCGCGACTCGGCGACCGGTCGTCAGATCAACCTGATCAACGGACTACGCAAGTCCGGGGACCCGGTCTTCCTCGGCGCCGACGCCAACGAATTCACCGAGTTCAACTGCCGCGTCGGACGAGCCACCCGCACCGTGTCCGCAGCCGGTGGCCGAGTGAGCCCTCGCTGCACGAGCCCCCGCCGCCCCATCTTCGACAAGGTGATGGGTAGCCGCTACGTGGAGTTCAAGCGCTACCGTCGCTCGGACAGCAAGCGAGTTCGCTTCGCCAGCGACCACTACTTCGTCTCCGCGGTCGCGAAGGTTCCCCCGACGAAGCCGTAGCGCCCCTTCCCTCGGGTCAGTATTCGTCGCCTCGCGGCCACGGGTTGAAGTGGCAGCCGCCGGTGCCCTTGGACTGCTGACTCATCACCGGGGATGGCTGCCCGGCTCCTGGGCATCCGACGTGCCCATTGCCCAACCAGTGACCGACCTCGTGGTTGATCACCATGTGGCGATAGTCGCGCAACGATCGTCCGGATGCGTTCCACGGAGGTGAGGCAAACTTCCACCGGTCCTGGTTGATGATCACGAAGCGACCGACCCGGCAGCTGTAGTAACTGCTGCACTGGGAGGAGAAGCTGGGCACCTGCCCCGCCTCGCTGAGGACCAGGGTGAAGCCCCCGCCGGACTTGACCCGGCGGAAGGTCGTACCGCCTCCGCGCCAGCCCCGAGGATCGGCGAACGTCTGCGCGGCTTGTCGGGCGAACTTCTTCACACTCGCGGTGATCCGTCCCCGGGTGGCGATGCTGTAGGTCGCCACTCGGCGCTGCGGCACCCGATGCGCCACGGGAGCCGTCTTGGCCGACATCGCGCTGGTGCGGCGGTAGCCGGGTGCGTTGACGGTGATTTTGACCCGGATCCTCTTGTTCACGTCTCTTGGAGCGAAGGTGTAGCGCGTCTTGGTTGCGCCCTTGATCGGCTTGCCGGAGCGCAACCATTGGTAGGACGTCCGGGCCGGCGTTGCTGACCAGCGCCCCGCAGTGGCTCGTACCGTCTGGGTGAACCGTTGCTCTCCCACGACCGCGGGGCGCCGCTTGTTCCGCAGGGCGGCACGCTTGATCGGCCTGGTCGGTCGCGACGTCGCCTCACCGGTGCCGCCCTCGGCGTTGGTGACGTCGACCCGAACCGCCAACTGCTTGCCCAGGTCCTTCAGCACGGGTCGGTAGAAACGCGTGGTCGCACCGTTGATGGATCTACCGTCGCGCAACCACTGGTAGGTCGCGGTGACTGTGGCGGGACTCCACCGCCCAGCGGTCGCCTTCAAGCGCACGTTGAACTGCGTTTTTCCGGAGATCGTAGGCCGTTCGGTGTTCTCGACGATGCTGTTCGCCGCGGCCGCTCGCGCCTGCGCTGGCGCGGGAGAAAGGGCCAGCGCCGTCAGGACAGCAGCGAGCAGAAGTGCCAGGACGCGCGAGAGAGAGTTCACCACAGCAGACTAGTCCGCGGTGCCTGCTCAGGCCCAGAGCTGCCCTTCAAGCTTGTCCTCAGCCTCATCGACGGTGCCTTCGTAGGCGCCAGTGGAGAGGTACTTCCAACCGCCGTCACAGACGATGAACGCGATGTCAGCCGTTTCCCCCGCCTTGACGGCCTTCGCGGCCTGGCCCAGAGCGGCGTGCAGGATTGCCCCGGTCGAAATACCGGCGAAGATGCCCTCCAGTTCGAGGAGCTCGCGGGTGCGTCGGACGGCGTCGCGTGGTCCGACGGAGAACCGCGAGTCGATCAGGGAGGCGTCGTACAACTCAGGGACGAAGCCCTCGTCGAGGTTGCGCAAGCCGTAGACCAGCTCGCCGTAGCGGGGTTCGGCCGCGACGATCTTCACCTCAGGCTTGGCCTCTCGGAAGTAGCGGGAGGTCCCCATGAGAGTTCCGGTCGTGCCCAGGCCAGCCACGAAGTGGGTGATGGTGGGCAGATCGGCCAGCAGTTCGGGGCCGGTCCCCTCCTGGTGCGCGAGCGCGTTGGCGGCGTTGCCGTACTGGTAGAGCATCACCCAGTCGGGGTGCTCAGCCGCGACCTGCTTGGCCACGCGCACCGCCTCGTTGGAACCGCCCGCCGCCGGGGAGGAGATGATCTCGGCCCCCCACATGCGCAGCAACTGGCGTCGCTCCACCGAGGTGTTCTCCGGCATCACACAGACGATGCGGTAACCCTTGAGCTTCGCGGCCATGGCCAGCGAGATGCCGGTGTTGCCGGACGTAGGTTCCAGAATCGTGCAGCCAGGACGAAGAAGGCCGTCCTTCTCCGCCTGCTCGATCATCTTCAGGGCCGGACGGTCCTTAATCGAGCCGGTCGGGTTCCGATCCTCAAGCTTCGCCCACAGGCGCACCTCGGGGCTCGGAGACAGGCGGGGCAGCCCGATCAGCGGCGT
>CBDTZB010000065.1:0-9266 GCA_965364795.1 uncultured Nocardioides sp. | reverse complement strand
ATCCCGTAGTGATTCCCGAGCAGCTGCAACACCGGGATGCCGCGCTCCCTCATCTGGAACATGTCATCGCCCTGAAGCTTGCCCTTCGCGGCGACCGAGCCCCAGATCATGCCCATGTCCTTGAGGTCGGTCCCGGCGATCGTCGCCGTGTCCCCGACCAGCCCCAGCACCCGCTGTAACTCCTGACCAGGCTTGATCCCGGCGGCGACCATGACCGCGGCCAGCGAAGCCGCGTCCCCGAACCCGAACGCGGTGCCCTTCACCGCCGCCAGCGCGCTGTTCATGATCGTCTCGACCGTGCCCGCGTCGTGGCCCAGACCAGTCAGCTTGGCCCGAGCGTTGTCGATCGCCGTCAGCCGCGAGAAACCGGCCACGAGCGCCGTCCCGAGGACACCGGCCACGGCCACCCCGGTCAACTGCGCGCCCTTGACCAGCACCCCGCCGATGGCGGAGTTGACCTTGTCGCCGAACCCCTGTCCGGTCGCCGCGGCCGCCTTGCCCAGCTCGCCCTCGAATTTCGACCCGTCGGCGATAATCTCGATGACCGCCTGGCCGATGATCCGCCCGCCCGCCATACGCACCCCTCCGGGTGCCCCGGCCTTACCTGCCAGCGAGCTCGTCGTCGTCGTTCTCTATGACCAGGGTATCCGCCCCCGGCTTACTTGCCGATCGAAGACTTCAGAGCGGCAAACGCCCGATTCTCCTCTTCCGGCGACCACGGACCGCGGTCCGGGACCACGCCGGCCGGAGGAACCCACAGCTGCGCCTCGAACTTGCGCAGATCCGCCTCACTCTCGGCCCCCTCCGTGGCCCAGAACTGGACCAGGTGAGTGAACCGGTACACCTCCAGCTCAACCACGTCGACCCCGCGCGCCCACGCCCACCCGTCGAACCGGGTCCAGTGCGTGTCCGCCAGCAGCAGCAGGCGCAGGGTCACCCAGTAGGGTCCGAGGTACCGACCTCCAGCGTCTTCTCGATCAACGTCGTGATCGCGTCCAGATCGAGGTCGTCATCCGGGTCGAACAGCCGGTCGAACACCGCTGCCCCATCCTCCGAACCGAAGGCGTCCAGCAGCCAGTCACGCACCGCCGCCACCATCGAATCAGGGTCCTTGTCCGCGTTCTTTCCGGCTCGCGCGATCTGCATCGACACCAGCGATTTCGGGGAGCGGAAGTTCCGATACAGCATCCCGCCGAAGCGCACCGAGCGCCGCTCCCGCTTGCGTGCCGGGACGACGAGCACGAATTCCTCGCCATCGTCTCGCTGGTCTTCAAGCTCAGCAGCGGGAGCACGGCGCGGACGGTAGAACGAAGATCCGGAATCTGTCATGCGATCAGCGTACTGCCCGTCTCACAGATAATCCGACAGCGTCATTCCGGCCAGCGCCCGCTCCATGAACCGCGCCGGCGCCACGCTGCGGACCCGCTTGGCGAAGACCATCGTGTTCGACCCCTTGGGCCTGAACACGAGAAACCGGGCGTGCACCGGGCCGTGTGCCCGCGTCCCGTCGTTCTGAAAACTGGCGTAGTCGCTATTCGTCGACACCGAATACGACTCGACCGTCCCCGTCGACTTCAGCGGCCGAATGCTGATGTTCGAGCGCATCGCTCCCGTGTTGACGCGGCCCGACGAGGTGATGTTCGCCCGGACCCGCTCCCGGCACCGCTCCGCGCCGCGCTTGGCTGCCGCTCCGCTGAACTCCGTCAGCGTCGCGTTGATCATGGCCCGGTCGAGAGTGACCTTGACCCTAGACCTCGCCACCGTCGCCGCCGTCCGGCTCACTGGCCGGCGCGTCGCCCCCGACCTGCTCCGGCTCCTCGGCTTCCTCCAGCACACCCACCTCCAGGTAGTGATCCACCTGCTCCGTGTGCTCGACCTGCACCACCCGGCCCGCCTCCCCGTGCGGAGAACGCACCAGACACCGCACCCAGACCATCGCCGCCGCTTCGCTCATGACCTACTCCTCACATCCACACGCCGGAACCACAACACTGAACGTCCATTCACCGCCCGCGCACCCGCCCTCGGGACCCAGTGGCGCCCACGCCAGAGACCGCAGCGGAGTCTCGATCCGGCACGTCAACGCGCGCACCAGCGCCTCCATGTCCGCCACCAGCTCGCGCGCGTTCTCCGTCAACGCCCCCGCCGCCGGCACCCGGCCGCGGTCATCCACACTCGGCGAACACCGCAACACCCCCACCCCCAGTGTGACCAGCCACGCCACCGGAGAACACGAACCATCCGCCCCCGGGCGGGCGTTCAGCAGCGACGACGCATCCTCGACGCCGACCACCCGCACCCACAGCTGACCATCGCAGCAGGAATCCCAGGCCACCTCCGCACCCGGAGCGATCAGCACCCGCCCCGGCACCGGGTCCAGCTCGGCCAGCACCGCCGCGAGCACCTGGTCGAGCAGGCCGTGAAGCCCGACGATCACGACACCACCTGCCAACGGGCCGCCGCAGACCCCTCGCGGCACCACGTATCCGGAGACAGCACCGACCCGCCCTGGCGCGCCAACGTCACCGACGCCACCCACGAGTCGATCAGCCAGATCCCCGTCCGGCCGTCGCCGAGGTCCTGAAACTGGTCCAGCACCGCCACCGAAATACCCTGCCGCGTGACCGCCTGCACCCGCTGCGGAAGCTGGCAGTCATCTGGGCATTCGAGCGCCTTGGACAACTCCCACGCGAGCACCCCCACCGCGATCTGACCGCCCACCGGCACCGCCAACCCACGCCGGTAGTCCACCGTCAGGCCCTCGTGCGGCCACCCCACGCCGTCCGTACGCACCAGCCAGCCGCCCGGGAGTAGACGCCAGGCGGCCGTCGAAATTTCCACCTCGTCGACCAGAACGCGATCGACGCCGGCCACCGGACCGGGCAGCCGCACCGCCCCATCCGGGTGCCCGCCACACACGCACGGGTCCGAGAAACAGCCGCACGAGACGTTCCGCACCACCCCGGCCACGAGCACCGGCGCCCACGGAGAACCCGCCCGGCCACCCCACGGCAGTGCCAGCCCACGGCCCACATACGTCGAGGCACCAGCCCCCGGACACCCGCACACCCCGGGATCGTGCGCCAGCTCGACGCTCACCGGACACACCCCGAAGCGCCGCCCCGTCCAGCTCCACAGCAGATCCGTCGCCATCCCGAGCAGCGCCGCCGTGCGCTCAGCGCGGACCGGATCAAGCTCCCGGCACGCCTCCGGCCAGATCACCGGCCACTCACACGTCGACGCCATGGCGGGCCCTCTCAGTAGTAGTCACGCCCCCGGCCGACGACGATTACGCCGCGGGCATCGCCTGCAACTGCCCCGGAGCCGAGGGCGGCGCAGCCACCGCAGTATCGATCATCAGCAGGTGATCCAACGAGTCCAGCGCCGTAGGAAGCGCAGCCACCTTGGGCGTCCCCGGCGTGGTCTTGGTGTCCATGACCACCTTGTACGGGCCCACACCCCAACCGTTGCCGCCCTTGGTGAACGCCCCCGTCATGGAGAACGTCACCGCATCCTCGCCGTTGATCTCCAGGTCCCCAAGCACCCCAGACTGGACGAACGGCAGCAGCAGATACCCGCCCGCAGTCGTGGCCCCCTGGACGCACGCCTGCCCCGACAACCCGGTCCACAACTCCAGCGCGAACGCCTTGTCAATGGCCCCCTCAGGCACCGTGAACCCAGCCAGATCCCCCGCCCAGTCCTCGTACGGCTCGGCGTTCGTCATCAGCGTGAGCAGCGCCGGATCAACCGCGCAGAACTTCATCTCGACGGTGAAGTTCTTGAAACTGGACGCCCCGCGCTCGTTCACGCACAGCGAACCGTCCGCCCGCTTGGACATGATCTCGGTGCCGTCCTCGATCTCCGAAGACAGCTTCAACGTGATGAAACCGTTCGTCACCACGAACGAGTCCGCCGTGCCCGTCGCCGGAACCCGGCCACACTCATCGAGCTTCGTCACCCGCAGGCGCTTGCCAAGAACCGGGCTGAACACGTGAGTAGCCATGCATCTCTCCTAAGGAATCGTCGCGGCACTCACGCCGCACGTGTCGAACCCGAGCAGGTAGGACCGCTCGGCAACTGCCACCAGATCGTTCTGCCGCTGATCGAAAACAGCCCCCACACCGTCCGCGTTCTCCGGTGCGAACACCTCGCTACGCCACCCGAACAACGGCGCAGTCCCGATGATCCGGTCCTGATCCGGGTACCCCGCGCCAGCCACCACCGGAGTCCCCAGCTTGGTCCGGATGCGTCCGCCCGAGACCTCCGCGATGCCCTCAGTGAGCATCCGCGAAGCGATGTTCCGCGGCGCGTGCATCACTCCGAGCGAGCCATACCGGCGACCCAGCGCGTACTCCAACTCGGCCACCGCAGCCTTGATGTCGGACCCCGTCACCGTCGCCCCGGCCCCGGCAGCCGTGACCTCGGCCACCAGATTCGGCTTGTTCCCGAGGTCCCCAGTCCAGAGCGCTTGCTCGACCCGAGCCTCTTCCCTGGCCAGCAGATGCGCCGTCGCCAGCTCCGCCGCCCGCTCCGGAGACGCCGAAACCGGAGAGCATGCCCACACTCCGTAGACCAGAAACGGCGTCGCTGCGCCCCAGTTCGAGTCGAAACTCAGATCCTTTGGTAGCCCCGTCGTGGGCGTGGCGGGGTCGCAATCCACGTCCCCGATCCCACGCGCCGGGTCACACGTGCCGCCTTCCCAGCGGACCCCGTTGGCCCAGCGCACCCCCGCATCAGGGCGGAAGATCAGCACGGAGAACAGACCGTACGGCAGCGCTTGCCGGGCGGGAATCTCGATCAGCGGAGCCGGTGCAAACGCCATCCCGGATCACCCTTCCTTCAGATCGCAGCAGGGGCAGACGAGCCCCGGCCCCGGTTTCCCGAGGCCGGGGAAGGCGATCACGGAGCCGCAGTCCCGTTGCACGCGATGTCAACGCCCGCCGCCGTCGCACCATCCGGGCACAGCGGAACAGAGACGATCCGGCTGTCCGGGCAGCGCTGCGCCACGAGCCAGCCCTCCTCACTGAACAGCGCCAGGTAGTCGTTCTGACCCAGCAGAACCGAGTCATACACCGTGTCCAGCGTGATGACGTCCGTTCCACCCTTGACCCACGTGCCCGCCCCGTACAGCAGGAATCGGACCGTGCTCGGCCACGCCGTGAAGGCGTTCGCCGCACCCGTCAGCGGGTCCAAGTTGTACACAAACTGAGGCACGATGCTCCGCGCGCTGAACCAGCCGGAGATCTGCGCATCGGTCACCGAGAGCAGCTCCACGCCGAGGCGGCGTGACAGATCCGCCCGGATCACGCCACGCACCCAGAACGGGAACACCGCCTCCAACGTCATCCCGCGGCCCATCCGGTGCACGTACCGGTAGTGCTCGACCTGCATCTCGATGCTGTCCAGCAGCGGCGCCGTCGCGCCCACCCGAGCCGGGAATGTGACCGCCGTCGACCCAGCGATCACCGCGTTGAGGACGTTCGCGCTCATCTTGTGATCGTGCGCGATCAGCGCCCGCCGGATCGTCGAAGACACCACCTCCGGGTAACCGCGCAGCTGCAACAGACCACCCACCAGGCACAGCCCTGACACCGCGAGCCGCGCCTCTTGGAACTCCGGGCACGGAATCCGGTAGCAAGGCTTATCGCCCACGATCGCCTGCCCCTGGGCGTTGCGCGCGTACCGGCCGGCGATGTCATCGGCCTCGGTGAACGAGAAACCGGTGTTCGCGTAGATCTGCGCGAAGTCGATGCCCTGGGTCCACTGGATGCCGCCGCGGCGCACGCCAATCTCCGGCAGAGCGAACAACCCGTCGCGAGATTCCCGCTCGCAACCGAGTTCGTACAGGATCTCCGAGGGCGCGCACCAGCCGCCAGCAGCGGTCAGCGAACCGCCCGTCAGACGCTTCTCATCGGCCGCCCGATCCATCGCCGCCATCACCTCGGAAGCATCCAGAGACGCCACGATGTGCTCCGGCGCAAGCGGCTTGCGCAGCGTCAGGAGGCCCTGGCGCTGGCTCACATGCCGCCCAGACGTGGCCGCCGCAGAGAGCTGAGACTCCGGGAAAGCCTGCAGCCGGCGCTCGAAAATCTCCGCCGCATCCTCCCAGTCAATGCCCTCACCCGCAGCGAAACCGGACCCGTCACCGGCCGCCAGCAGCACCTCGCGCAGCCCAGAATGCTCCGCCACAGACGTCGTGCGGGCCGTCGTCCGGCGCGGAAGCGCGCCCAGATTCACCCGGATCGCGGGCCGCTTTGCCACCGAAACCGACGCCGTAACCGCCTCCGGCTCGGCGTCAACGGGCTCGTTTTCGGCCTCGTTCTCGTCGTCCTCGTCGCCGTTTTCCGACTCGTTTTCCTCCGCCGCATCGGCGTCCGGCTCGCCATCGCCGCCAGCCTCGTCCGGTGCGCCAGGGTTCACCCGAGCCGCCAGAGCAGCCGCCGCAGACTCCCGCTCCGCCGCCGCCGCAGCCCGCACTCCGGTCTCCGCAGCCAGCGCCTCGATGCCCTCAGTCAGCGCCGTAAGCGCCTCAACGTCATCGTTCGAGAGCCCCGAACCGGTGCCGTAGACCGCGTTGAACGACTCGATCGCGCGGGAGTGAAGCGCGCTTAGATCCTCATCCGACAGCGCCCCGAGGTCCTCCGGAATGACCAGCTCGGCCACCTCCGCGCTCTGGTCTTCATCCTTCGCCCGCGCGTACAGACCAACTTGCTCAGCCAACGTGTGGCCCTGACGTAGTGTCATCGTCCCTCCAAATTGGGAGGTCCGGCCCTACTGCCAGCGACTCACTATGTGAACGACGACAACGATACACGTCAGGGGCCCAAGCGACATGCGTAACCCCCGGCCCCATAGGGGAAAGGCCGGGGGTTACGTGGGGGAGGTGGCTCACCGTGTGTACGGTACCCCGAGTCTAGACCACCGCCCCGCCCACGTCATCAGCGGGGTGAAACGCTCAGTCCCCGGCCTCATCCGTGAGACCGGGGACCTCGTGCGAGGGGTGAGCACAAGCTACTACAGCGACCGGTTCCGCTCATAGAGCCCGACCACCCAGCGGCCCAGATCCTCCAGCGAACCCACCGGATCACTGACCCGCGGCAGCCCTGGAAGCGCCAGCGACGGCAGCTCCGTAGGGAAGGACGAGTGCACCAAACCGAAGCGAAAATACACCACCGACACCACCACGATCGAAAGCGCGAAGATCGGCCCGAACGCGATCTCCGCCCCCGAATTCACCGGGAACAGCCGCGCCCCCCACTGCCGTTTGCGGCCCCGCTCCTTGTCCCAGATCCACACCAGCGGAACCGGCGCACCCTCACTCGTCACCGAGTCGCACAGCACGTGCACCACGATCCCGCCCGCAAGAACACCCGGGAACCAGGACACCGCAGACGGCTCACCGAGCAACAAGTTCGCCATGAACAGCGCCGCCGGCAAGTTGATCAGAGCGCTGCGAAACGGCCCCCCAGCCATCCGCAAAGCGATCCCGAACGGCAACGCCAGAGCCACCAGAGCGACCAGAGCGAAAGACCAGTGCAGCCCCTCCAGCGGGCGGGCCACCAGCACCAGAAACGACGTCCACAGCACCGTCGCCAACGGCGCCACGACCACGTCGTGCGTCGACTCCCGGTGCCCCCCGGACACCTTCCCGACGACCCACGCCGCGCCCTGGGTCACCGGCCCCCACACCCGCGACGGGTGCGCCTTGGGGTGATCAAAGTCCGGCAACATCCCCCCAGCCACCCACCCGGCCGCCCAGAGAACCGGGTTCGGATGCGGGTCGATGGCGGCCATGAACGGGGCTGTGGCCGTGGCGGCGAGCAGGCCGGCCAGGGCGTGCCGCTGGCCCATCACGGCAGGCTCCCAAGGTCCAGCGCGCTGTCCGGCTCGGCCAGAACGTCCGGTCTGAGGCTCGACTTGACTTTGAGGTCTTCGCCGTCGTTTGACTGTGACTTGACATGTTCAGTAGGATCGCCTCTAGGGACGAAGTCCCGGCCGGGCGAACCGGGTGAACAGGGCGATTGAACAGGCGGAATGAACGCCGCTCGTACCTGTGAGGCCAGCCCGACACTCACCCCGCACGCATCAGCTAGAGCCCGCACAGACGGAAGCTCGGCACCAGCGGGCAGACTTTCGAGATAGGCCCAGACGACATCGCGCTTGGACGGAGTGCGCACCGGCGCGGGCGCGGACGCGGTAGTGGACGGCAGCGGGCCGAGGACGAGGTCCCACGGTTCGAGGTGGACACCCGGAGCAGGGGGTGTGCTCTCCGCACCGGAGTCGCCCCCAGCGCGAGAGCTGGACCTGGCGGGAGCCGGACGACGAGGCGCCGCAGGCTCAGCCTCAACCACATCTTGGACCCCGCCCGCGGAAACCCCGGAACCGACCACGATCGGAAGCCTTACCCGAGGTTGAGACTGCACCCACCGGTCCATCGCCTCGATGTCGGCGTCGGTCCACTGCGCGAAGCGGATCTTGACCGGAACCGACGAGCCGCGCTTGTAGTAACCGATCCCCTGGTGCCGCCCATCGTCGGGGATCTCGTGGGCCAGCGCGCCGTGCTCCAGAGCGTCCTCCAGCGCCATCATGGTCTGGGTCTTGCTCGTCGTGCGCAGGCAGATCTGTTGGGGGAACATCTCGCGCAGCGCCTTGAGGTATTCCTTCTGCGCCAGCTGGGCCGCGCCGATGACCGCGAACCCGATCGCGCGGCCCTTGGACAGGATCTCCAGCAGCATCTCCTCGACCTCGCGCTTGGCCGCCGGAGATGGCTGCAACACGATCAGCGAGAGGTACTCGTCGATCAGCAGCACCCGCAGCGGATGGCCTGAAGTAGGGACGAACTTGCGGCACCGCTCAGCCTTCAACTCCTGGGCCCGCTCGCGGACCAGATCACGGAACTCCCGGACCATCAGTCGCAGCTCGTCCGGAGTGCCGTCGCCCATCCGGTGGAAGACACCCTCGCCGTAGACGAACTCCATGCCGCCCTTGGGGTCGATGCCCCACAGCTCGACCAGACCGCGGGGAATCCCAGGGGCCAGCGCGCCGATGATCGACCACAGCACCGAGCCCTTCCCGGATCCGGTCGCGCCGTAGACGAACAGGTGGCTATACAACAGCGCCACGTCGACCGGAGCCCCCGCCTCGTCCCGGGCCACGACGACCCGCTCCAGGTCCTCCGGGAACGCCTTGGGGAAGTGGTCGCGCCACGGCGCCAGACCGCCGCCCTCCGCGCCTCCGCCCCCCGCGCCGAAGATCAGCCGCGCCCG
>CBDTZB010000064.1:0-9288 GCA_965364795.1 uncultured Nocardioides sp. | reverse complement strand
GAGTCCCTCGAGGGCGCCGGAGCCTCCGTCTCGCTCAAGTGATTCGCTGACTCGGCTCGTCTCCTGATCCAGGGGACGCGCCGGGTCCGCATCGCCGAGGCGGTCACCCCATCACGGGGTGGCCGCCTCGGCTTCGTTTG
Source organism: uncultured Nocardioides sp. (assembly GCA_965364795.1). Lineage (GTDB taxonomy): Bacteria > Actinomycetota > Actinomycetes > Propionibacteriales > Nocardioidaceae > Nocardioides. Next base: position 9,148 of record CBDTZB010000064.1, on the reverse strand, counting down.
TGGTGGTGCCCGCCACACTGACAGGATGGTCCAACAGCGCGGTCACATGTTGGTCGCAATGCGGGAACTCCATGACGGCGACCGAGATTCCGCGTAACCTCGCGGCGGTGGCGGCGTTGTTACTCGTGAGTGGGGTGCTCGTCACAGCAGCGATGCACTCAGGCCCGACAGGCCTGATCCGACGAGGAAGAAGAGAAGCGACATGGGCGTAGAAATCAAGGTCGACGACCTCAGCAAGTCGTTCGGCAAGCAACTCATCTGGGGCGACGTCTCGTTGACGATCCCTGCCGGTGAGATCTGCGTGATGCTCGGTCCTTCAGGAACCGGCAAGTCGGTCTTCCTCAAGACGCTTATCGGCCTGTTGAAGCCCGACAAGGGCTCGGTCATCATCGAGGGCACTGACATCGCCTCCTGCCCCGAGAAGGACCTCTACGAGATCCGCAAGCTCTTCGGCGTGCTCTTCCAGGACGGCGCCATGTTCGGGTCGATGAACCTCTACGACAACATCGCCTTCCCGCTGCGCGAGCACACCAAGAAGACCGAATCGCAGGTCCGCGAAGTCGTCATGGAGAAGCTCGATCTTGTTGGCCTCATTGGCACCGAGACCAAGCTCCCCGGTGAGATCTCCGGCGGGATGCGCAAGCGCGCCGGCTTGGCCCGGGCCCTGGTACTCGACCCCGAGATCGTGCTCTTCGATGAGCCGGACTCCGGTCTGGACCCGGTTCGCACCTCATTCCTGAACCAACTGATCATCGACCTCAACGCCCAAATCGACGCGACGTTCCTGATCGTCACCCACGACATCAACACCGCCCGCACGGTGCCGGACAACATCGGCCTGCTCTACCACAAGCACCTGGCGATGTTCGGTCCACGCGAGATGCTCCTGTCCTCTGACCAGCCCGTGGTGCGGCAGTTCCTCAACGCCCAGATGGTCGGCCCGATCGGTATGTCGGAGGAGAAGGACGCTGATGAGTTGGCGGCCGAGTCCGACCAAGAGTTGCCCCCGATCCCGCCGATCCCCCTGCAGCTCGAGCCCTCCAACGGGATCCCTCGCCGCAGCCAGCGCGAGCCCGGCGCTTGGTGCCGCGACAACAACGTGACGCCCCCTCCCGGATCGTTCAAGGAAAACATGGCCATGACGGTCGGGAGCTGACCTCGCAGCACGTCCCAGGCAGCACCGATCATCCAGACCACAAAGAGACAACAGCGAGAGAGGCGGGGTAGTGGCTTCTTCCACAGCTACCCGGGTGCTGGCCCCCCTTGGGACTGCAGGCAACTTGTTTGCCTTCGGGCTCGACGTCGGGCGGAACCTGTTCAAGCGACCCTTCCAACTGCGCGAGTTCCTTCAGCAGGCCTGGTTCATCGCTTCGGTGACGATCATTCCGACCGCGCTGGTCGCCATTCCCTTCGGTGCGGTCATCGCGCTGCAGGTCGGTGGACTGATCAAGCAGTTCGGCGCCCAGTCCTTCACCGGGTCCGCTTCGGTGCTCGCGGTCGTTCAACAGGCCGGGCCCATCGCGACGGCTCTGCTGATCGCTGGTGCAGGTGGATCGGCTATCGCAGCCGACCTCGGTGCTCGCAAGATCCGTGAAGAGCTCGACGCCATGATGGTGTTGGGCATCGACCCCATCCAGCGTCTGGTCGTGCCACGGGTGTTGGCCACCATGCTGGTCGCCTTCTTCCTTAACGGGCTGGTCACCGTGGTCGGTGTCGCCGGCGGTTACGTCTTCAACGTCGTCCTCCAGGGAGGAACCCCAGGGGCCTACATCGCGAGTTTCACCGCGTTGGCGCAGTTGCCCGACCTCTACATCGGCTTGATCAAGGCGCTGGTCTTCGGGTTTATCGCCGCCATCGTCGCTTGTTACAAGGGCATGAGTGCTGGTGGTGGACCGAAGGGTGTGGGCGACGCGGTGAACGAATCGGTGGTCATCACGTTCCTGCTGCTCTTCGTCGTCAACTTTGTCCTCAGCACCGTGTACCTCCAAGTCATTCCACCGAAGGGTGGGTAGCGCGATGTCACAACTCAAAGCTGTCTATCAGCGCCCCGCCAAGTCACTCGATGAACTCGGTGGTCAACTCGACTTCTACATCGGGGTGGTGCGCGCGATTCCGCGCGCAGTGGTCCGCTATCCCCGCGAGATCATGCGTCTTCTCGCCGAGGTCACGCTCGGGTCGGGTTCGCTGGCGGTCATCGGTGGCACGGTCGGCGTTATCGTCGGCCTCACCTTCTTCACCGGCGCGCAGGTGGGCCTTTCGGGGTACGCCGCCCTGGACCAACTCGGCACCGCCGCTTTCGCGGGCTTCGTCTCGGCCTACTTCAACACCCGCGAGATCGCGCCCCTAGTCGCGGGTATTGCGCTGGCCGCCACGGTCGGCTGCGGCTTCACCGCCCAGTTGGGCGCTATGCGGATCTCCGAAGAGATCGACGCCCTCGAGGTTATGGCGATCCCGTCGATGCCCTTCCTCGTCGCCACCCGCGTGGTCGGCGGCCTGATCGCCATCATTCCGCTCTACGTCGTCGGTCTCTTGTCCTCCTACTTCGCCAGTCGACTCGTGGTCACCCAGTTCTACGGACAGTCCGCGGGCACCTACGACTACTACTTCAACAGATTCCTACCTCCGGGAGACGTCTTATGGTCCTTCGGCAAGGTGTTGGTCTTCGCGGTCGTGGTCATCTTGATCCACTGCTACCAGGGCTACAACGCCTCCGGCGGCCCTGCCGGTGTGGGAGTCGCGGTGGGCCGCGCCGTCCGAACCAGCATCGTGGCCATCAACGTCATCGACCTGCTGCTGTCCATGGCGATCTGGGGCACCACCACCACAGTCAGATTGGCGGGCTAGCGACGCAATGAATCCGCTACGTAGCAAGAAGTTCTTAGGCATCGCCTTCCTGGCGCTAGTCCTCCTTGGCGTCTACTCCACTTACGCCGTGTTCACCAAGAAGTACGTCGAATACGACGAGGTGACCCTGCAGACCTCCAGCATCGGTCTGCAGCTTCCCGAGCGTGCAGACGTCAAGATCCGCGGCGTGATCGTCGGCGAGGTGCTCGACTTCAGCTCCACCGTCGAGGGCGCGACCGTCACCCTCGGCATCTACCCCGAGGACCGGGACCTGATCCCCGAGGACGTCACAGGGTCGATCCTGCCCAAGACCTTGTTCGGCGAGAAGTTCGTCTCACTGCTCATCCCCAAGCGACCTGAATCCACCAAGGTGGCCGCGATCGAACCGGGAGCTGTCATCAGCCCCACACGGGTCTCCACCGAGGTCGAGCAAGTTCTTTCCGATCTGCTCCCGTTCCTAGAAGCCGTGCAGCCCGCCGAGCTCAACATGACGCTCAACGCGATCGCCACCGCTCTTGATGGTCGGGGAGACGAGCTCGGCAACAACATCGAGACGATCAACTCCTACCTGACGAAGTTGAATCCGGAGATCCCCGCCCTGGTGGAAGACCTCCGACTCACCTCGCAGACTGCGGATATCTATGTCGACATTCTCCCTGAGCTGGGTCAGATTCTCGATGACACCGTCGTCACGATGAACACTCTCCAGGGCCGCGAGGCGAAGTTGAGTGCGTTGTTCAACGACGTAGCTTCCTTCTCCGACACCCTGCGCGTGTTCTTGAACCAGAACGGCGACAACATCACCCGGCTTGGCGAGCTGAGCGTGCCGCAACTTGAAGTATTTGCTCGCTACTCCACCGAGTTTCCGTGCCTGACCAAGGGCATCGTGAACGCCGGCAAGTTGCAGGCCGAGGCCTTCCGCAACTTCACCCTGCATATCGTCCTGGAGACGCTGCCGCGTCAGCCCCGTGCCTACGACGTCCAGGACAAGCCCAGGATCGGTGAGAACCGCGGCCCTTCATGTCTGAATCTGCCGAACCCTCCGGGCAGCCAGGAGAACCCCGTTAAAGTCCAGCCCGACTTCAATGACGGAGTCGACGAGCCGACGGGCAAGGGGATCTCGCGTCCCGCCCCCAGCTACTTCTTCCGGGACGGCACCGGCTACGCCGGAAGCCCCGAGGAGACCGCAGTGATCAAGAGCCTTCTGGCGCCCAGCATGGGTGTTACGCCGGCCGAAGTCTCTGACCTGGGCGCACTGCTACTGGCGCCGATGACTCGTGGAGCGGAGGTGGAGTACCGCTAATGGCACTCCTCGACAAGAAGACTGCTGGCGATGCAACCCGGCTGTTGATCTTCATCATCATCACCACCATGGCCACCGGCCTGCTGGTGATCCTGATCGGCAACCTGTCCTTCCAGGGGACCAACGACTACGAGGCTGAGTTCGTCGACGTCGCCGGGGTGGTCGAGGGCGACGACGTCCGGATCGCCGGCGTCAAGGTTGGGTCGGTCAAGGCCATCGAAGCGGTCAACCCTGAGGGCGGCGATACCAACGACACACGAGCCGTTGTCACCTTCAGCGTCTTCGAGTCCGCGAGCCTGACCAAGGCCACCTCGGCCTCGATCCGGTTCCGCAACCTGGTCGGTCAGCGGTACATCTCCCTCGCCGAGGGCGTCGGTGATTCCTCGACGCTGAAGCCGGGCGAGACCATTCCGATCTCCCAGACTTCGCCGGCTCTGGACCTGACGATGCTGTTCAACGGGTTCAAGCCGCTCTTCGAGGCGCTCTCGCCCGACGACCTGAACAAGTTGTCCTACGAAGTCATCCAGGTCTTCCAGGGAGAGGGCGGGACGCTTAAGAGCCTGCTTCAGAGCACCGCCTCGGTGACCTCGACCCTCGCCAACCGGGACGCCTTGATCAGCGAACTGCTGGATAACCTGGACTTCGTCCTGGACCGGGTCGCGGATCGTGAGACGCAACTGAGCGCCCTTATCAAGAACTTCCGCACCCTGGTCGGTGGCCTCAACGAGGACCGCGACGTCATCCTTGGGTCGCTCGACGAAATCTCCCGACTCTCGGTGGAAACCGCGGATCTGGTGGACGGGATTCGACCCCCGTTCGTCGAGGACATCAAGCAGTTGCGTCGCTTGACGACGAACATCAACCGCAACAAGGCCGAGTTGGACCGGGCGCTGCAGGTGCTGCCGATCAAGTTGAGAAAAGTCGGCCGAACTGCGATCTACGGTTCCTTCTTCAACTTCTTCCTGTGCGACTTCCAGGGCAAGGTCAAGCTGCCGGGGAACGTCAACATCCCGCTCAAGTACGAGACGAACTCCGACAGGTGTGATCTGGGATGAAGCCCTTCAGAGAGCGCAACCCCGTCCCCATCGGGGCGGTCGGCGTCGTGATCATCATCGCCCTCCTCATCGGTGCTTTCAGGGCCGGCGACCTGCCTTTGATCGGCGGTGGCGACACCTACTACGCCGAGTTCGCAGAGTCCGCTGGCCTCGCCCCCGATGACGAGGTGCGGCTCGCCGGCGTGCGCATCGGCAAGGTCAGCGACGTCGAACTAGTCGACGGCGTCGTCAAGGTGACCGTGAAGCTCAAGACCGACGCGGCCTTCGGGGAGACTTCCGGGGCCTCGATCCGGATCAAGACGCTGTTGGGAAGCAAGTTCATGGCCATCGAGCCTGCCGGCACCGGTCAGCTCGCGGAAGGCGAGACGATCCCCGTCGCGCGCACGATCTCTCCGTTCGACGTGACGCAGGCCTTCGAGGGCTTGGCCGAAACGGCCACCGAGGTCGACACCGACCAGTTGGCTGAGTCACTAACCACTCTCTCGGACCTCACTCGAAACACCTCTGCAGAGTTCCGAGCAGCACTCTCCGGAGTGTCCGCGCTGTCCCAGAACATCGCCGCCAAGGACGAGCAGATCAACAACCTGCTGGTGAACCTCGAGCGCTTCTCCACCGTGCTCGATGACCGCGACGACGACATCATCGCGCTCATGAAGGACTCGGACGTGCTCTTCCGGGCGCTCGTGGCTCGACGCGACGAGGTGCATCGGATTCTCGTAGCAACTTCGGAGCTCTCCCGTGAGTTGACCACCCTGGTGCGCAGCACACGTAAGGACCTCGCTCCGGCGCTGCGTCAGCTTGAGACCACCGTGGCCATCTTGAACAAGAACGAGAACAACATCGACAACAGCCTGCGGTTGATGGCGCCGTTCTACCGGGTCTTCGCCAGCACGCTGGGTAACGGACCTTGGTTCGACACCTTTATCTTCAACCTTCCACCCGTGCCGGACCTTTCGAACGGAGCACCCCTCGGATGAGCGCCGTTCAGAGATTCATCGGTCCGCTGATCGTGCTGGCCCTCGTGGTCGCCGGCGTCTTCGCCTTCACCGGCGGAGACGACAAGAAGACGATCACCGCCTTCTTCCCCCGCACGATCTCGCTCTACGAAGGCTCCGACGTTCGGGTGTTGGGCGTGGCCGTGGGCAAGATCGACACCGTCGAGCCGGTGGGCACCACCGTCAAGGTCGTCATCAAGTACGACTCGGATGTGAAGATCCCCGCCGACGCCCAAGCCGTGATCATCTCGCCGGCCATCGTGGGGGACCGGTTCGTTCAACTGACCCCGGTCTACAGCGGCGGCGACGTCGTGGAGGACGGCGCGGTCATCGAGAACGCTGACACCCAAGTTCCGTTGGAACTCGACGAGATCTACAGCAGCCTCAACCGACTCAACCTGGCGCTGGGCCCCAACGGAGCCAACAGTGAGGGCGCTCTGAACGATCTGCTGAAGACGACGGCCAAGAGCTTCCGCGGACAGGGAGCCAAGTTCAACCAGACCATCAAGGACTTCAGCCGCTTCTCCGAGACGTTGGACAACAACAAGGAGGAGTTGTTCGACTCGACTCGCGAGCTCGGTAACTTCCTCGAGACATTGGCCAACAACGACGAGACCGTGCGTCAGTTCAACGACTCGCTCGGTCAGGTCTCCACCCTGCTGGCCGGCGAGCGGGAGGAACTGTCCGCGGCCCTAGCCAACCTCTCGGTGGCACTGGGCGAGGTCAACATCTTCGTGAAGACCAACCGGGACAGCCTGGGTAGGAACATCAAGAACATCAACCGGGTCGCCAAGGTGTTGGTCAAGCAGCGCAAGAACCTCAACGAGGTGCTGCAAACCGCACCCCTGGCTCTGAACAACCTGGCGCTGACCTACAACCCGGACGCCGGGACCCTGGACACCAACGCCAACGTCGGCGAACTCATCGGAGACATCGAGAACGACCCCGGCGCCGTCCTTTGCGCTTTGGTCCAGCCCAATGACCCGACCGGGTCGGCCTGCGATCTGATCCAGACCCTGCCGCTACCTCGGGCAGGCACGTTCGGGGCCGGTCAGGGCACCTCGAGCGGCGCCGTCTTCGACAACACGCTCGGCGGACTTGTGGAGGCGACCCGATGAAGAATTCTGTGACCCCACGCTTACGTGCGAGGGCCCGGGCCATGCGCCTGGTCTTCTTGGTGCTCGCCGGGACGATGCTGCTGAGCGCCTGCGAGTTCAGCGTCTACAAGCTGCCCCTCCCCGGGGGCACCGACGTGGGTGAGAATCCCATCGAGGTGACCGTCGTCTTCGCCGATGTTCTCGACCTGGTTCCCCAATCGACCGTCAAGGTCAACGATGTCAACGTGGGGCGCGTCAAGGACGTGTCTCTCAACGGCCAGGTGGCCGAGGTGACGGTGTTGCTGCGCAACGACATCGACTTGCCGGACAACGCCCAGGCTCTGATTCGCCAGACCAGCCTGTTGGGCGAGAAGTTCGTTTCCCTCAACCCACCGCAGGACAGCCCCAGCTCGAACCCGCTCTCTGACGGGGACGTCATTCCGCTCGACCGCAGCGGCGCGAACCCGGACGTCGAAGAGGTCTTCGCGGCGTTGAGCCTGCTGCTTAACGGCGGCGGGGTCGCTCAGTTGCGCACCATCGCCAAGGAATTAAACAAGGCTCTGGAGGGGCGTGAGGACGAAACCAAGTCCGCGCTCAACCAGATCGATGTCTTCGTCAGCCAACTCGACGCCAACAAGGGCACGATCGTGGCGGCGCTAGAGGACATCAACCGGCTCTCGATCGCGGTGCGCAACCAGCAGCCTTCCATCGACCGGGCCCTGGATGAGCTGCCTAGTGCCTTGTTGTCCCTAGACCGTCAGACCGACGACCTGGTGCGGATGCTGACGGCTCTGAACAACCTCAGCGATGTGGGTGTTCGGGTGATCCGAGCGTCCAAGGCCGACACCATCGAATCGCTGCGGCTCCTGCGGCCGACGCTGCAGCAACTGGCCGACTCGGGCGACTCCTTCGTTGACGCCTTCAACGTGTTCTTGACCTACCCCTTCGTGGACGAGGTCGTGGGACGTGACCCGCAGGTGGCTCGGAGCCTTCGGATGGGTGACTTCACCAACCTGTCGGTGCAGTTGGAGATCGACTTGGCTGACCTTCAGCCGATCGGCATCCCGTGTACTGCGCTGGAGGACGTCGCGAGCAACTTCCCGTTGGAGGACATCCTGGCGATCGACAACCTGTGTGAGGGGGCCAACGCCGCGATCATCGCCTGCGTCGATGACCCGAACCCGGCGAACTGCCAGGGGCTGCCGACCGGGGTTCTGATCGCTGTCTGCGAGAGCCTGCCGGGTCCGCTGCCGGCTGGTTGCGCCGTGATCCCGCGTAACAAGGGCAACAAGAACTCGGGCCCCAAGGTGCCGAATCTGCCCAGTGTGCCGAATCTTCCGAATATTCCGGGTCTGCCCAGCCTCGGTGCCAAGCTCGGGCTCAACCGGGTCGCTTTCAACGGATCGGTGACCAAGCCCTCTCTCTCTGTTGGGGGCAACCGCACCACCATGACCATCGGAGAACTCATGGACATCTACGACCCGGCGCTGACCACGCTGCTCGTGTCCCCCCTGGTGACCCAGTGATTACCCGGCGCACGCGAATTCAGCTGCTGGTCTTCGTGATCATCACCCTGGTCGGGGTGACCTACACCGGAGCCCGCTACGCACAGCTCGACCGTGCGTTCATCGACCGCACCTACACCGTGGTGGCGCACTTCCCAGAGTCCGGCGGAATCTTCGCCGGAGGCGAGGTCACCTACCGTGGCGTGGGCATCGGTCAGGTGAGCAAGATGGAGTTGACCGACCGCGGCGTCGACGTCCACCTGCAGATCGAGAAGGATTCTGAGAAGGTTCCCGCCGACACCCTCGCGGTCGTGGGCAACCGTTCGGCGGTCGGCGAGCAGTACGTCGA
>CBDTZB010000063.1:0-9299 GCA_965364795.1 uncultured Nocardioides sp. | reverse complement strand
TCCTCGCAGGCTCACCGGATGGCTCGCAAACCACCGCTCGAAGACCCCCACTCACAGCGCGGTCGTTACTCCAGATGGCCGACGTACGCCGCTTCCAAGCTGGCGAATCTGATGTTCACCTACGAACTCGACCGACGTTGCCGCGAGGCGGGGATCCCAGTCAAGGCCACCGCCGCTCACCCCGGCTTCGCCGGGACCCATCTCGCAGCGAACGGGCCGCTCGGTCGCGCCTCCGCGAGCCTCTCCTCGGTTCTGAACGCCGCAGTGAAGGCGGTCTCTCAGAGCGCGGCCGCGGGCGCTTGGCCCACCCTGATGGCGGCTACCGCGGACCTACCGGGGGGAACGTATTGCGGACCCAACGGCCTCAGCGAGATGTCCGGATCCCCTCAGATAACGACCAGTACGGCTCTGTCCCGCGACGCCGCGGCTGGGCGAGAGTTGTGGGAACTCAGCGAGCGCATCACCGACCTCCACTTCCCTTGACCCGACCATCAGACCCGCTCGGCGCCAGTAGACCTCCTACGACACGATCAATAGGTCCGGTCCCGAATCCGGATCACGCCAGCCCCACTGGCGACGTACGCCGAAGCTTCGGGACCGATCAGGATCGTAGAACCGTGGGGGTCGAACATCAGGCCGATGCCCGTGCGGACCGACCAGATCCGTTGTCCGGTTCGGGCGTCGACCGCGGTGAAGTACCACGCGTTGACGCCCCAGATGTTCTGGCGCTTCGTGGTTGCGTAGAGCAGGCCCGTCGCCAGGGAGAGCTTGGCAGCGGAGCCCGACGTAACCTCCGGGTTGGTCCAGATGGTCTCGCAATCGCCGTCGATCACCTCGACCCGGGCGAGCCCCCCAGCAGGAGCCCTCCCCATGATCGTGCTGGCTCGGCCGGAGTCCCCCGCACTGTTGCGGACTACCACCCCCGCCGACGCCACAGCCGTCAACGAACTATCCGTCGCACTCGCGTCATCCTCGAAAACCGGCTCCTGACAGACCAGGCGGCCGTTGTCTGACCGATAGAACTGCACGTGCATGCGCGGCTGCGCGTTGTCGGCGATCGCCACGAGTCCTCCTGGGAGGAGGGTCGGGGTAGTGCCGGTCCCGGGGCTGGACTGGCCGCGCTTCCGTCCGGTTCCGCTGTCGTAGATGGTTCGCCAGCCCACCACCGGCCGAGCGGCCGCATCGACGCGCACCTGATAGAGCGCCCGGGTCGTGGCCACGAAGACGCCGCCGGAACGGTCGATGCTGAGCGCGTTCGCGATCTCCTCACCTAGATCGAGTGATCGAACCCGCCCGGTTCCGGGCTCAACGAAGCCCACGCGGCCCTGGTGGCTGGCCCACCAGATCCGCCCGGAGAAGTCGGGCAGCAGAGCCACCAGACAGTCGTCCGTCTCGACCGCCTCGCCCACGTCGTACGTCGTCTCCACCGTGAGGTCAGCCTCCCCGCGACCGTCGCTGGTCTCCACCACCAACACCGTCCGATCAGCTGCGCCAACGACCACCCGACCTGCCAGGTCGATGTAGAAACTGGTGCCGCAGAGCGGGCTCGGACCATCGCCCTCACTGACCAGGTCCAGGGTCGCCCGCGGCCTCATCGACTCCGGATCGAGCACCCGCAGGGACGGACCGCGTGGCGTTTCGCAGCGAGCGACCAGGCGCTCCGCACCGTCCACGAGCATCGCCCCACAGTGCTTGAGCCCGAACCAGGCCGTGTCCACCTGCGGCGACTCCCCCAGGGGGCCCGAGGCGCTGTAGGTGTCGGTGGACCAGGTGTCGTTGTGCGCAGCGCTGGCACCATTCGGCGCCAGCGCGGGGTTCTGCGGCACAGCAAGGGAGATCGGTTGAGCCAGGGCCGGCCGGCCGAGGTAGCCCGGGGTGACCAGAGACCCTGCTCCGGGCGGGATCGGCAGTACCCCGTCAGGGACAACGATCACCGCGGCGAGCATCGCGAGCAGACTGGCACCCACCACCGTCCCGCGCCGCAAAGACCTCCGAGTCAGCGTGGGCACCTCCAGCGTCGCGCGGACCCGAGGAACGAGAAGCGACCCGGTGGCCAGAACCAGCACCCACGGCCCGACAGCCCACAGGATCGTCAGGAAACCGACGACCCCGACGATTCGCCAACGCGTAGGACTCATCGGATCAGCCTGTCATTGACCACGCCCGTGATCGGCCATCCACCGCGTCGTGTCCATCTCACGCCTGGTCAGGCGTTCAAGGGCACCCGGATGGCGAAGGTGCTGCCTTGCCCGCGCTCAGACCGGACGGAGATCGCTCCGCCCTGGGCTTCGACGAACTCCTTGACGATGGCCAACCCGATTCCGGTGCCCGGGTGACCAGATGACTCGGCCACCCGGTAGAAGCGGTCGAAGACCTTGTCCTGCTCTTCGGGATCGATGCCCATGCCCTGATCGGTCACCTCCACGATCATCATGTCCCCGTCCGCCTTGGCGTGGAAGGCGATGTCGGAGCCCGACGGCGAGAACTTCACCGCGTTGCTCAGCAGGTTGTCCAGGACCCGGATCATCGCGGTGCGGTCGGCATACATAGTGAGGTCGTCGTCAATGTCGCGATGCACTCGGTGCGCTTCGAGGATCGGCTCGGCGCGTTCGACCATCTCGTCGAGGAGGTGCCGGATGCTCAACGGCTCGGGCCTCATGGTGAGCTGACCACGCTCGAGTCGCGAGAAGTCGAGAAGGTCCTGAATCAGGCTGTCGAGGCGGATGCCGGCCAGCAGGATGCGTTTGACGAGGTCGAGCCGGTCCGCTTCGGGAGTTTCTGTCCAGGAAGCTGACAGGTACTCGGCGAAGCCCTTGATGGCAGTGAGTGGGGTGCGCAACTCGTGGGAGACCGTCGAGATGAAGTCGCTCCGGAGACGGTCGACCTCACGCAGCCGAGCGCTGGCCTCACGCGCTTGTCCGAAAGCGGCCGACTGGGCTTCCTCGGCGCGTTTGCGCTCCGTCACGTCGCGGATCGCAGCGGAGATGCTCACCCCGGAGTCGGTCTCCATCGGTGAGAGGGAGATCTCGATCGGGAACTCGGTGCCGTCCCTACGCAGGCCGTAGAGATCAAGCTCGGTACCCATGCCGCGGACACGTGGATTGGCGCTGTATTCGCGGCGGTGGTTGGGGTGGCGTCCACGGAACCGGTGCGGCACCAGTACCTCGACCTGTTGCCCGATGAGTTCCTCACGTTCGTAGTCGAAGAGCTTCATCGTCTGGGCGTTGACCAGCGAGATCCGACCGTCCTCGTCGAGGATCACCATCGCGTCGGGCGCCGCCTCGACGAGGCCCTGGAAGCGTGCGGCCGCTCGTTTGCGCTCGGTGACGTTACGGATAGCGGCCGAGACCAAGATCCCGTCTTCGGTCTCGATCGAGGACAGCGAGATCTCGGCCGGGAACTCACTGCCGTCCTTGCGTCGAGCCACGAGGTCGAGGCCCTCACCCATCTGGCGGGTGCGGGGCTCCTTGAAGTAGCCCTCTCGTCGAGCGGGGTGGGTCTTGCGCAACGACTCAGGCACCAGGACCTCGACGAGTTGGCCGATCAGTTCCTCGCGGGCATAGCCGAAGAGCGCTTCGGTCTGTGCATTGACTAGGACGATCCGACCCGAGGAATCGACTCCGACGATGGCGTCAGGGGCGGCTTCGAGCAGTCCGCGGAACTTCGATTCGGCGGCCTTGCGTTGGGTGACGTCCCGGATGGTCGCCGCGTAGGTCACGTCGCTGTCGGCAGCCAACGGGGACAGTGAAATCTCCACGGGGAACTCTCGCCCGTCCGCGTGGAGGGCGTACAACTCCAGCGTCGCCCCCATCGGGCGGGTTCGTGGGCTGTGGGCGTACGCGCGACGGTTGGCCGGGTGACGCTCCCGGAAGCGCCGGGGGACGAGGATCTCGATGGGCTGACCGACGAGTCGGTCGCGCTCGTAGCCGAAGAGCAACTCGGTCTGAGCGTTGACCAGGGTGATGAGGCCCGAGTCGTCGACGATGACGATGGCGTCGGGGGCCGCTTCGACGAGCCCTCGGAATCGAGCCTCGGTGCGGGCGTGTTCGGTCACGTCCCGCTCAATGGCTGAGATGTTGATGGTCCTCCCGTGGCTGTCCCGGACCGGGGACAGCGACACGGAGACGGTGAAGTGGCTTCCGTCCTTCCGTTTTCGGAGCGCTTCGAAGCTCTCCACGCGATCACCGCAGGCCGCCGCTGCTACCGCCTTTTCATACTCAGGGGTGAGCCCCCCGGGGCACAGCAGTTCGATCGATCCCCCGATCACCTCTTCGCTGGTCCAGCCGTAGAGCTTTTCCGCTGCGTTGTTCCAGGACCGGATCAATCCCTCGCGCGACTTCAAGATGATCGCGTCATGAGCCCCCTCGACGACCGCGGCGAGCTGGCCCTTGGTCTCCTGCTCGGCAGCGTTCAGTCGGATCATCGCCTCGCCGCGCCGGTGGTCACGCTCGTTCGCGATGTCGTCGCCCAACATCTGTTGGACTCGTTGCACCAGTTCACTGGACGCGAAGGGCTTGGTCAGGAAGTCAGTGACTCCGGCCGCCCAGGCGGCCTCTTCGTCCTTGCGGTGCGTGCGCGCGGTGAGCATGAGCACCGGGATGTCCTGGGTCGTCCGGTCTGCAGTGAGTTCCCCCAGCACCCCGATGCCGTCGATGTCCGGCAGCATGTAGTCCAGAACGATGGCGTCAGGTTTTACTTCTCGGGCGCATTCGATACCGAGCCAGCCCATAGCGGCCTCGTGGACGATGAAGCCGGATTGCTCTAGGAAGAGGCGGCAGACGGTCGAGATGTCTCGATCGTCGTCGATCACGAGCACTGTTTTCGGCTTGTCCATATCCCTGATCTCCGCACGTCGTCCCTGGTCCGACACCCGTTCGGTGAGGGGCGAACCGCGTGCACTGAGACCCCGAGGATCGAAGGGGAGGCTTGATGACGCGGGCCTTGCTCAGCATGGCATGAATCCTGCCAGCGCTCACCTAAACCGTCGCGGGCGCTCACCTGGGCTAGTTGGGGGACCTACCTCGGCCGCGGGCCGTACTCGGGGTCGGTCTTCTTGAAGGCCGCCTGACGCGCGGCCTTGGTGTTGGCGGCGAACAGCAGGAACAGCTGCTCGACCCGCTCGCGCGCGAAAGTACGCCGCGGGCTGGCCGTCCAGGTCTCGTTGAAGATCCGCTTGGTGGCGGCCAACTGGTCTGGCGAGCGCTGCTTGAGGCGTTCCGCCAACTCGAAGGCGGCAGCCACGGGAGCGGAGTCGAGGTCGGTGACCAACCCGAGGTCGTGGGCCTCCTTGCCGGAGACCATGTCGGCGGTCATCGTCAACCGCTTGGCTGTGTCGATACCGACCAGCTCAGCGAGGCTGCGCACCCCGGTCATGTCGGGGATGATTCCCCACTTTCCCTCGAGCACCGACCAGGTCGAGTCGGGGGTGGCGATCCGGAAGTCGGCGGCCAAAGCGATCTGGAGCCCTCCGCCGAGGCAGTGGCCGTGGACGGCGGCGATGACCGGGACGGGCACCCGTCGCCAAGCCCAGCAGGCCTCCTGGAAGGCGTTGGTTCCGGTGAAGAGGTTGGGGATGAAGCTGCGCACGATCTTCGCCGGCTGCTTCATCACGTGAGCGAAGTCGAGACCGGCACAGAATGCGTCGCCCTCACCCGAGATGATCACCGCACGCAGGTGCTTGTCCCGGCGGAGGGTTCGCGCGGTGCCCGCGAGATCCCGCAGGGTCTGCAGGGTCAGCGCGTTCATCTTCTCGGGGCGCGCCAGTTGAACGTGCGCGATGCCGTCCTCGATCGTGCAGGTCACAGAACTCATGGACTGATTCTAGGCCTTTCCCAGGTATGGGCTTAATGCCCGACGAGGCCTGAACCCCTGCCCCCGTTGGCGATGCCCTACTGGTAAATCGTGCCGCGGAAGGACCTCGAGCCCCAGCCCTCGGCGGAGAACGGTGCCGGCTGCGGAAGGTTCCGGCCACCGATGGTGACCCCTCCGGGCCTACGGCTGGCGTAGGTCAGCCAAGTCTCTGCGCCGCGTTGCCCGTAGCCTCGCTTGGAGTAGTCGCAGATCCCGTGCGGGAACACCGACTGAAGCGCTGCCCACTGCCCATCGGTCAGCGGCACCAGCAGGAAGTCGAACTCGGTGCGAGTCAACGGTTTCAGCTGACAGGCCACGCGATCGTTGAAGGCGTCATCGCCAGCCACCTGGCGCGGTGTGGTCAGACGCAGTTGGGCTGTTTCCGGGATGATGCACTTCACCTCACCGTTGGCGTCAGTCGTTGCTCCCACGCCGGGCACGTTGGAGCACCGGTCGGTGATGTCGGCCGGCTTCCGGTCGATGATCTTCTGGGCCAGCGGCTTCTTGCTGCGGTCCCGCTCCACGGCGGTCAACCACCGATCCATCTCCACCAGGGACTCGTTGGCCCAGTTCACGTCACCGATCAGCGGGGTGGGTCCGAACCACATCACCCGGTTGTCGGTGTGCCCCTGGGCGCGCTGCATCCGCTCCTCGGTCCAGAACGCGTGGGCGTAGTCGTGGGCGACCCCCGGGTCCGGGCCACCGGAATTGATGATTGCCACCTGGCCCATGTTGTTGGTTTCGTTGATCAAACCAGTGCGGTAGGCATTTGCGACCGACAGCGGATCACCCGCCGTACGCACGTCGATGCGGCGCGAGTCGACGTCCAGACCACCCACCTTGACGTTCAGGTCCACGAACTGGGCGGTGTTGATCTGACCTGACTTGAGCGTATTCAGGCCGTACATGATGCCGGTGTTGGCGAAGGGGATGCCCGCGAACCCATAACCCACCGCCTTCTCTTCCTCGCCCCAGGCTGAGGTCGGGCGAGGCCCAAGGTTCTTGATCAGGATGTCCAGCGCCGAGCAACGCACGCCGCCCGGGTTGATGTCCGAGTCATAGCGAGTGGTCCGATCACCGGCCACCGGATCTGAGGTTCCTGAGCAAGCGGACTCCGGGTTCAATGCGGTCTTGAAAAGCAGCTCGTCAGAGGCGATTGAGTTGAGTGGGCTGAGGTGCCCCTCGACCTGACCCACCGTCACCGGGTCCCAGAGCACGCCGGGGGCCCAACGGTTCGGGCTGTCGAAGTACTGACGCATCAGGTTGTAGTCGGCGAACTGGGCACCGGCGGTCAACACGTCGGGATAGGAGCAGAAGGTGAGCAGCCCCTGGTAGATGCCTGGGTAAGCGTTGGCCACGGTGTGTTGAGCGATCGCGCCCCCAGAACACCCGGTGCCGATCGTGTAGCGCAGGTTGCCGTACTGCTCGACCAGCCGCTCCTTAGCCATCATCACCGACTCGGCGTTCATGGCGACGTTGCAGTTGTGTCCGGTGTTGTTCAGCGCCGTGGCGAGGACCGCGAATCCACGACCCAGGCCGGTGATGTAGGACTGCGTGACGCCGGGGACTCCGGCGGGGATGGTGCCTGAGAAGTCGGTCAAGCGCGGGTTCCCCGGTGTGTACGACGCCCCACAGTTGCCGCCGTGGGTGACGAGCACCTTCTGGTTCCACTGCTTCTGCGGTTTGAACCGCGTCCACTTCTTCCCGGGCTGCCACAGCACGAGGATGCTGTAGCGGTCGCGGTCCTGGTAGCCATCCTCCCGACGCACGATGAACGGAACAGTGCGGCCCTGGTCGGTGGTGGTCATCGCCACGTCCGAGGGCGGGTCAGCTCGGTCGTAGGGCTCCAACTCGGTCTTCATCGGATTGGTAGAGCGGTACAGGAAGGTGTAGGCTGGCGGCTCGTTACAGAACTTGTCGACGGCGGTTTCCTGGCATTGGTAGATCGGGAACTGCGGACCGGAGAACAGCGGGCCCCCGTTGGGGTGGTTGGTCAGAATCAACCGGCCGCGGTGCATGCCCGGCGCCTTGACCCGCAACACGTTGCGGCCCAGCTTGAGCCCGGTCAGGTAGGCCTCGAAGCGCCCGCCGCGCCGCGAGGCGAAGCGCTTGGTCACGTTACGGCCGTTGAGGAACGCCCGGATCCGACGGTTCTTGATCCCGTCGATCGGCTTGATCGAGATCCGTACGTCGCCACCGGAGACCAAGTCGTTGCGGGTGGACATCGTGCGGATGGTGATCTTCTTCTTGTTCTTCGCCTTCTTCTTCTCCGCGACGGGCCGCGACTGCGCACCCTCGGCGAGCGGAGCGGCGGGCCTAGACGCCGCGGCTAGGGGAGTGACCGTCGCGGATGCAGCCCCTACTCCCGCGGGCAGCAGGGCCAACGGAAGTGAGATCGCGGCAAGGGCGAGCGGCAGACGGGCGGAGCGGCGTACGGGCGAACGAGTCATAGGTGGTGCCTCCTGGGGCTACTACACACTCAACGCGCGAACGCCGTCTCAGGTACGGCCAAACCTGGAACAGGGTTCCGAGACGGTCGCCAGCGGAACCTCCTCAACCACCGGACGCTCACCAACACCACGAAGACCGGCCCCCTCACCAACGAGGAGACCGGCCTTTGAGAGAAGCGTGGTGGATCAGGCGGCGCGGACCATCGCGTCGATCTTGGCTTGTTCGACCTTGCGGACCTTGCGACCACCGGTGGCCATCTTGTAGAGGCGGGCCACCTGCTGCGGGGCGTTGGAGGGCTTCGTGGCGGCCAACCAGCCGTTGGGCAGGGAAAGCCGAACGACCTTGTGCCAGGCCGAGTAGACCTGCTGCGGGAGCGGCGCCTCGTGGTAGTTCAGGTCGTACTTCTTGAACAGCGCCTTGACCTGCGGGGCGATCTCCTTGTAGCGGTTGCTGGGCAGGTCGGGGTAGAGGTGGTGCTCGACCTGGTGGGAGAGGTTGCCGGACATGAAGTGCATGACCTTGCCGCCGGTGATGTTGGCGGAGCCGAGCATCTGGCGCAGGTACCACTCGCCGCGGGTCTCGCCCTCGATGGAGGCCTTCTCGAAGGTTTCAACGCCCTCAGGGAAGTGGCCACACATGATGACCGAGTGGGTCCACACGTTGCGGACCAGGTTGGCGGTGAAGTTGGCGGCCAGCGTCGGCAAGAAAGAACCGGTCGGGATGGCGAGGACCGGGTTGATGACGTAGTCCTTCTTCGCCTGGGCACGGATCTTCTTCAGGGTCTTCTTGACCTCTGCCTTGAACTTCGGGTCCTTGCGACGCTTCTCGCTGGAGAGGTTCTTACCCAGCTCGAGGTCGTAGGCCGCGATGCCGTACTCGAAGAAGCAGGCGTTGATGAAGTTCCACAGCGGCTGGGCGAGGTAGAGCGGGATCCAGCGCTGGTCCTCGTCGACGCGCATGATGCCGTAGCCGAGGTCGTTGTCCTTGCCGATGACGTT
>CBDTZB010000062.1:0-9307 GCA_965364795.1 uncultured Nocardioides sp. | reverse complement strand
CCGTGGCAGACCTCGCACGGCACGTAGACGTCGGGCAGGAAGTTCATCTCGATCTTCAGCGTCCCGTCGCCCGAACATGCCTCGCATCGGCCGCCCTTGACGTTGAAGGAGAAACGACCCTGGAGGTAGCCCCGCATCTTGGCCTCGGGCGTCGCGGCGAAGAGCTTTCGGACATGGTCGAAGACCCCGGTGTACGTCGCCGGGTTGGACCGCGGAGTGCGGCCGATCGGGGACTGGTCGACGTGGATGACCTTGTCGACGTGTTCGAGTCCGGTGATCTTCTGATGCCGCCCGGGGACGACGCGCGAACGGTAGAGCTGCTTGGCCAGCGAGGTGTAGAGGATGTCGTTGACCAGGGTCGACTTGCCGGAGCCGGAGACTCCGGTGACGGCGACGAAGAGCCCTAGGGGGAAGGAGACGCTGACGTTGTCGAGGTTGTGCTCCCGAGCCCCATGCACGGTCAGCTCGCGACCCTTGGTGCGCGGTCGACGGATCTCCGGCACCGGGATCTCCCGGCGACCTGAGAGGTACTGACCGGTAAGTGAGTCCGGGTGCTCTAACAATCCCTGAACCGAACCCGAGTGCACCACCTGACCGCCGTGCTCGCCGGCCCCGGGCCCGATATCGACGACCCAGTCCGCCGTCCGGATGGTGTCCTCGTCGTGCTCGACCACGATCAGGGTGTTCCCCAGGTCCTTGAGCCGAACGAGGGTCTCGATCAACCGGTGGTTGTCGCGTTGGTGCAGACCGATCGAGGGCTCATCCAGGACGTACAGCACGCCCACGAGTCCGGCGCCGATCTGCGTGGCGAGGCGGATGCGTTGGGCCTCTCCACCCGACAACGAGCCAGAAGGACGGTTGAGCGAGAGGTAGTCGAGTCCCACATCGAGCAGGAAGTTCAGACGCTCCTGAATCTCCTTGAGGACGCGCTCGCCGATCTGCTTCTCCCGATCCGTCAGGTCGAGGGTGTTCAAGAATTCCGCGGTCTCGTTGATCGGCAGGGCGCAGACCTCGGCGATGTTCTTTCCGCCGATCAGCACCGCCATCGATACCGGCTTCAGTCGGCTCCCCTGGCAGGCGGGACACGGCACCTCGCGCATGAAGCCTTCAAAGCGGTCACGGCTGGTGTCGGACTCGGCCTCACGGTGTCGCCGCTCGATGTAGCGGCGTACGCCCTCGAACGCAGCGTCGTAGGCGCGCTCACGTCCATAGCGGTTGCGGGTGACCACGTGGACCTTCGTGCTGTGGCCGTCGAGCAGCGAGCGCTGGGCTGCTGCGGGGATGTCCTCCCAGGGCGTGTTCAGGTCGAAGCCGAGCTCCTCTCCGAGGGCTGACATCAACTTGAGGAAGTAGTCGGCCACGTGGGCCTGGCTCCACGGTTGGATAGCGCCCTCACCCAGGGTCGCCGTCTGGTCAGGGACCACGAGCTCGGGGTCGACCTCCATCCGGGTGCCCAGACCGCTGCAGACCGTGCAGGCGCCGAAGGGTGAGTTGAAGGAGAACGACCGCGGTTCGAGCTCATCGGTGTCGATGGGGTGCTCGTTGGGGCACGCCATCTTCTCGCTGAACCGTTGTTCGCGACCCGGGTCCTTGGCGGGCAGGTCTACGAAATCGAAGAGCACCAGGCCGCCGGCAAGGTTCAGTGCAGTCTCCACAGAATCGGTCAAGCGACGCTTCGCCGACTCCTTGACGCCCAATCGGTCCACCACGACCTCGATGGTGTGTTTCTTCTGCTTGTCGAGTCTGGGTGCGTCGAGGATGGCGTCGAGCGTGTTGGTCTCGCCGTCCACCCGGGCCCGGCTGAAGCCCTGGGTCTGGAGTTGACGGAACAGTTCGAGGTACTCGCCTTTCCTCCCTCGGATGACGGGTGCGAGCACCTGGAAACGCGTGCCCTCCTCCAGCGCCATGATCCTGTCCACGATCTGCTGGGGGGTTTGGCGTTCGATCGGTGCTCCACAGGTGGGGCAGTGCGGCCGACCGGCGCGCGCGTAGAGAAGTCGGAGGTAGTCGTACACCTCGGTGATGGTCCCGACGGTGGAACGCGGGTTCTTCGAGGTCGACTTCTGGTCGATCGACACCGCCGGGGAGAGGCCCTCGATGAAGTCGACGTCGGGCTTGTCCATCTGGCCCAAGAACTGGCGGGCGTACGCCGAGAGCGACTCGACGTAGCGTCGTTGTCCCTCAGCGAAGATCGTGTCGAAGGCCAGGGAGGACTTCCCTGAACCGGACAACCCGGTGAAGACGATCAGCGAGTCCCGCGGCAGATCGATGGAGACGTCCTTGAGGTTGTGCTCCCGAGCCCCTCGGACGATGAGTTCTTCGATCACGGCTATTCCTCGACTATCCCTCGACCCGTCTGGACCGATGTGAACGCGCTCGACGGCGCGCATCCTGATTCGAACATGCGTTCCCCATGCTAACCCCCTACGGCGACCGACGGGCCGTGGGGACTCGCGCGGAACCCAGTGTGTCAGGAGGGCGGTGACGGGGGTCTGACAGACTCACTGCATGGATCGAGGGACAACGACCTATACCGGTGAAGTGCACGTGGGCGGCGAACCAGGGGTACGCGAGTTGGCGTCACTGATTATCGCCAAAGTGGCGGTCGACGCGGACATGGCCAACAACGCCTATCTCCTCACCTGTCGGGAGAGCGGAGACCAAGTTCTGATTGACGCGGCCGCCGCGCCCGACACCCTGCTCCCCTTGATCGGTTCCGCGGGCCTGACCGCCGTGATCACCACGCACCAGCATTGGGATCATCACCGCGCCCTGGCCGAGGTCGTTCAGGCCACCGGAGCACAGGTGATCGCCGGAACCCCGGACGCCGGCGCCATCACCGAACAGACCGGTGTCGAGGTGACTCGGCGAGTGGAGCACGGAGACATCATCGCAGTGGGGAACGCTGAACTCGAGGTGATCGCTCTCGCGGGCCACACGCCCGGTTCGATTGCGCTCCTGTTCGATGACCCCTCACCCGATGGGCACCCGCATCTGTTCACCGGCGACTCGCTGTTCCCCGGCGGCGTGGGTAACACCTTCGGCGATGCCCAGGCGTTCGTTCAGCTCATCGACGAGGTGGAGAGCAAGGTGTTCGCGCGGTTGCCCGACGACACCTGGTTCTACCCCGGCCACGGCGGAGACTCGACTCTGGGGGCCGAGCGACCCTCGGTGTCCGAGTGGCGCGAACGCGGCTGGTAACTCCGGTGTACGTCTGCGCGGCGCTCAAGCCGCGTCGGACTCGTTCATCTTGTGGCGGGTGACTGGCGCGGCGTTGAACAGTCCAAGAGTTTCGAGCGTGACCGGCGCTCCGTTCTCCATCGCCCACTTCTTGGGGTGGCGGTGCGTCGTTTCCGCGCCGTAGCCGTTGAACTCGGCGAAAACGCTCAACCCCTCCAGATCCGGGACCGTTCCGTCCACTACGTGGGCGATGAGGGTCTCCTGCGACAGATCAGCTGCGACCACCGTGGCGAGGGCAGTGGCGTCGAAGCGCTTGAGCCACAGCATGAGAGTGAAGGGCCCGATGCCCAGTTCGACGGCGCGGCCCGTAACGAACTCCACCTGGTCGGGACTCAGGCCACCGCGCTTGAGTGTGCGTCGGATGTCGCCGAGGTTGACCTCGTGAGGATGGCGAGCCACGTAGCGCGCCCGACGATCCGCGTCGCTGCGGCGGGTGGCCGCCGAAGCAGGTCGCACAGCGCCGCCGACTACCGGCCAGGCGAGAACGAAGATCCCGAGGATGATGAGAGCAGTAAGCATGACCCCTCCTCTCCACTGATGACTCGGAACCGGCGTCGCCGACTGCGACGTGGGGGGATGTTCTGAATCATCGGGGGGTTGGCTATGCAGAAATCAATCACGAACCCGACCTGGGCGCCAGGAATCGGTGGATCTCCCTGGCCGTGAGCCCGCGATGCGAACCGCATTAAAAGCCCAGATCCCGCACGCCGCAAGGACCTCCGAACTCGTCAATCATCCGATCGGTCAGACATCTCTGACCGATCGAAACTCGGCTCAGCCGCGCTGGAAAGCTGCGCTGAAGCCGTCCAGGTAGGCGCTGACTGCGTCCTTGTCGCGGGTCATCACTTCAGCTCCGTCGCTGCCCAGTCCACGTGAGGTCCACCCCGGACCCCCCACCTGAGCGAGACGGGAACCGCGACGCTTGCCGATCCTGCCGTCGATGACGAGCAGGTTCTGCTCCACCGTGGCGGTGCGGAGCGGGACGTTCGCCCGGTTCAGGATGTTTCGAATGCCGTTCTTGACCTTGGGACCCGCCACGACGGCTACGTCGCAGCCTGCGTTCTTGAGGTCGGCTAGGACAGCGGCGATCGCCTTGCCGCGAGCACCGGACCACTGGCTGACCACTGCGCGCACGTTGGTGCGTCCATCGCCCGTGCGCAGTCCTCGAGCCCGGTTGCAGCCGACGTTCTCGAGGCTCGTCAAGATGGGATCACGCCGTTCGAGGTCGGGCACGGGGTAGAGCTGCACCCGGTGGCTGCCCCACCGGACCTGGCGACGTGGGGCGGTGTCCGTGGTGTCAGCGGCCAAGCGTTCGAAGACCCGGTTGAACCCGTTGTAGAGCTTGCGAGACGTGTGGCGGTACACGTCGGTTCCGCGCTTCTTGCTCGAAGAGATGAACGGGCTGGAACTCACCAGGGTCAGCTCGGTGGTGCCGTTCGTGGCGCTGACGGTGAGGAAGTTGGTGGCGGTTCGCCCGTCGCCACCCAGGCACGAACCCTCGCAGCGCATGATCCAGGAGCCGTTCGCTTGGCTCGTTCCCAGGACGTCGACCAATGCGGCCTCGCGTCCGCTGGAACGGCCGTCGCCGAGGACGACCCGCACGCCGACACCTCGCGTGTGGGCATCACGCAGTGCTCGGTAGAGCGGGGTGTCGTCTAGGCGCGCGGTAGCCAGTCGGATCGTGGCGCCTGATTCGGTGCCCTGGACCGCACGGACAACCCGATCGAGAACGCGACGCTTGGCGTAGCCGTTGCCTTCGGGCCCGTTGAGGACCGGACCGTTCTCGAAGAGATCGCGCACGTTGTAGGTGAAAGCGATGGCACTGTGGTCGGAGTTGAAACCCTTCACGATGCCCGAGGAGATGCGCTCGAGGCCCCCGTTGTCCTTGACCGTCATCCCGTAGTCGAGCAGGGAGGTGGGGTTGAACGAGCCCTCGTTGGGCATGTCGAAGTTGACCAGGTCGCCGAGGCGAGCTGTCGGGAGCCCGGGGTTGCGGCGGCGCCGATCCGCCAGGTAGTTGACGTTGAGGTCACCGCTGACGAAGACGTGTTCGGTCTCGTTGAACAGTCGCTTGATCTCGCCGCGCAGCATCTCAAGGTGCAGTCGCAGTCGCGGGATCCGCTTCATGTTGGAGAGTTGCGCGTCGCGCGAGGCGCCGGAGATCACGTGGGTGTTGATGAACCCGAAGACCTTCCCGGTCGACAACTCTCGCAAACGCACCGAGTTGATGTAGCGGCTCGGCGTGACGCCCTCCTCGGGGCCGTGGACCTTGATGGTGTTGCCCTCGATCAGTCTGAACCGTTGGCGGTCCCAGACGATGGGGATGGCGTCTCCTCCACCCAGGGGCATGTACCAGCCCCAGTCTTCGGCATTGGCCACCTCCATCAACGACGTCCGGTCCTCCGACTGCGACATCTCTTGGAATCCGCCAACGTCTCCCAGCGTGCGCATCGCCCGCTGCAGGTCAGCCTTGGCCTTCGCCTTGTTGAGGCAGAAGCAGATGTTGAGGGTGAAGGTGCGCAAGGTCGGAGAGGGCGTCGTCTCCGCCATCAGTTCCAGCGGCGCGACTGTTCGCTCCCCCAGCTGAGGGGCCGCGGGGCTGACCAGCAGCGCTCCGCAGAGCGCTGCGGCGAGGCCCACAGGCAGCAGCAGCCCCGTCAAACGGGTCACCAGGTGCGACATGCGTGGGCCTGTCGTGGGGGAAGCCACGGCGGTCTCCTTCAGGTTCGGTCATCGGGGGATGGCCGCGCGCCACTCCGAGAAGGGGGTCAACAAACCAGCGGGGCCAGCACCAGAATCACACCAGTCACACTGGTAACACAACACGAATGGGCGAACTACACCGAAGTAATTCGGTGTGCGCAGTTCAGAGCCCCCTCGTGCGGGTCAGGAGTAGCTGACCTTGACGACATCGGCCGCGGGCAGAGACTGGCAGCCCAGGCGGATCCCGTCCGCCAAGTCTTCGGCGTCGAGAACGTCGTTGTACTGCATCGTTACCTCGCCCTCGATCAGGCGGATCGCGCAGGCGGAGCACTCCCCCTCGCGACACGAATAGGGTGCCTTAACGCCCTTGGACTCCAGGAAGTCCAGCATCGTGCTCTTGCGGTCCCAGTCGTCGAAGGTGTGGTGCTCGCCGTCGAGTTCGACCTCGAGTCGAACCGGTGGACCAGTCGGCTCCTGCTCCTCGTCGGGGACCTCCTCGGTCTCGGCGTCAGTGATCTCGACCTCGTCGCCGAAGGGATTGCCACCCAAGGACACGAACTTCTCCTGGTGACGACGCTCCCGGGGAAATTCCAGGCCTTTCAGTGCGGTGATCGTCATCTTCATGAAGGGCGCGGGCCCACACACGAAGGCGTCGTACGACAGGTGATCCGCAGCAAAAGCGGTGACCTGAGCCGCGGTCGGTAACCCCTGCACAGACTCGAGCCAGTGCACGACCCGAAGGCGGTCCGGGTGCTCCGCGGCGAGATCGCGCAGGGCTTTGGCGAAGATGACCGAATTCTCGTCGCGGTTGGCGTAGAACAAAACGATCCGACCCGAACCCTGCGCCAGTGCAGTGCGTGTGATGGACAGGATGGGGGTGACTCCACTCCCCCCGGCGAACAGCAGGAGGTCGGCGTCCAGCGAGGCAGGCGTGAAGATGCCGCTCGGCGGGAGGACCCGGAGCTTGTCACCCGGCTTGAGACCGTCGCAGAGCCAGTTCGACGCATAACCGTCGATGGTGCGCTTGACGGTGATGGTCAGCGCTTCAGGTTCGAGCGGGGTGCTCGATAGGGAGTAGCACCGCGCCGCAACGCCGGTCTGATCACTGGGCACGGCCACGGTGAGGAACTGACCCGGCTTGAAGACGAAGTCGGCCTCGTGTCCCTCCGGGACATCGAAGGTGATCGACTGCGCGTCGGCGGTTTCTTCGGTGATCTCGCGGACGGTCAGCTCAAAGGAGGAAGTAGTCATGGTCAGGTCAGTATCCGTCCTTGGCTCCGATAGGAATCACGCCGTCCCGAACGGCGGCGTCGATGCTGGCTGACAGACGAGGGCAAGCTGCGCGGACCGCGCGGCCCTGCGGGGTCTGATCCATACGAGCAAACTCCGGGCACGCCCGGCGGGCCGAATCGGTCCACTGGATGGCAGTCTGCCTCTCGCTGTTCTTCTTGACCCCGACCTTGGCCAGACAGTCGAGGCAGGCCACCTCGGTCAGCCTGGCCTGCGTGTAGAGCCGTTGATCCTCGAGGGTCTCCTGGCTGGTCGGTACGAACGACGCCATCAGGCGGAGGTCGACGCTTCAGCCGCGGCGTCCTCTTCGGCCTTGCGAGCCAGGTTCTGAGCCACCTCTTCACGCCAGTACTCGTTGGCCTTAGTCGTGTCGACCTCGAACTCGAAGCGGTCGGTCATGTCGGGGCTCACCTCGGCCGCGTCGACGTAGAACTGCTCGTACCAACGACGCAACTGGTAGACCGGCCCGTCCTCCTCGCACAGCAACGGGTTCTGGACAGGCACCTTGTTCTTCCAGATGGCCACGTCCTGGAGGAAGCCGCTGCCGAACATCTCGGCGTACTTGTCGCTGATCATCTTTGTGGTCGCCTCATCGAGGCCCGCCGGCTTCTTCACAGAGATGCCGTACTGCAGGGTGAAGGAGTCCGGACCGGTGGGGATGTGGCAGTTGATCAGCACGACCTCGGTCTCGAAGCCCTTGTAGTCGACCAGGAGCCAGTTGATCATGTAGGACGGCCCGTAGTAGGTCGCCTCGGACTTGAGGAACATCTCCGCGTCGCCATAGCCACCAGCCACATCGGGGCGGCCCTTCGATTCCATGAACTGGGTGGCGATGTGGCCTTCGAAGACGTTGCGGAAATCTGTCGGGAAGGAGAGGTGCACGTAGTAGAAGTGCGCCATGTCCACGACGTTGTCAATGAGCTCGCGGCAGTGGGAGTTCTCGATCGGGACGACTTCCCAGGCCCAGTCGGTGTACTCGGTCTCGATGCCGGGCAACTCGGGGGGCAACAGGTCGTGGTCCGCTGCCGAGCCTTCGACGTCGTGCCAGATGAGCAGTTGGCCGTTGCGGATGGCCGTGGGGTACTTCTGGGTCCGGGCCCTCAGTGGCACCCGGCGGGCGTAGGGGATGGCCTTGCACTTGCCGTCGCCACCCCAACGCCAGTCGTGGAAGGGGCAGGCAACCTCGTCGCCCTTGACGGTGCCTTGCGTGAGGTCGCCGCCCATGTGTCGGCAGTAGCCATCGAGGACGTTGAGCCCACCCTGGCTGTCCTGCCACACCACGAGGCGCCCACCGAAGGCATCGATGCCGTGCGGCTTGCCGTCCGAGAAGGTCTTGGCGAGCCCGAGGCAGTACCAACCACGGGCGAATCGCTCCGGCGGGGTGCCTTGGTCCAGCGTCCTGACAGATCCGGTGGCGTCGCTCATGATGTGCCTCTCAAGAAGGGGAAACCGCAAAACAAGAACAGGTTACAGTTTTCTGGCGCTCTGGGCCATCGAAGTCCCGACGTTGGGGCTCGATGTGACTCAGGACATGGACCTGACCACGTGTCCGTAGAGGTCCGGATAGCGCTGCAGATGGGCTCCACCGTTGAGATCCATGACTTCGCCCGTCATCCACGTCGACTCCGCCGAACACAGGAACCACACCGCGGCCGCAACGTCCTCCACGGTCCCCGCACGACCCAGGGGCATGTTCTCCAGGTAATCCTTCTCAATCCCGGGTATATCGAGGGCCGGCGCCGTCAGCGGGGTGATAACGAGACCGGGCGATACCGCGTTGACCCGAATCCCGCGGGGTCCCCACTCCAGTGCGGCGACCTCGGTCAGCATCGCCAGACCTGCCTTCGCCGCGCAGTAGGCGGCCATTCCGGTTCCGGGTTGTCGCGCGTTGAGTGAGGTCAGGGACACCACGGCCCCGTCCCGACTCATCCTCAGCCCGGCTTGCTTCAGCACGAGGAAGGCACCGGTGAGGTTGATGTCGACCACCCGACGGAACTCGGCGACGTCCAACTCCTCAATCAGCCCCAGCGTGCTGACCCCAGCGCTGTTCACCACCACGTCGAGTCGACCGTGA
>CBDTZB010000061.1:0-9335 GCA_965364795.1 uncultured Nocardioides sp. | reverse complement strand
CGGCCAGCCACCGACGCATTTCCCGGCGCACAACCCCGGCCAGCGAGTGCTCCCAGCCCGCACGCGCCGAGAGGGCGTCGCCGGGCGAGGACAGCGGCCACGACACCGGAGGCGCCGCGTATGCGGGCGGGGGCGGCGGACTCACTGCGCCACCGGAACAGCCAGCGCGAGGCGGGAGCGCAGCACGCACGCAAGCTCGACGACGTCGTGCCCCTGGCCGTTCTCGACCAGGGCGTGCACGTAGTCGTCGAGCACCGCAATGACCCGCTGCGGATCGACCCCGACGACCATCGCGTTGTGCTGCGACAGCAGCGCCGGGATCACGTCCCAGGACCCGGCCAGCGCCTTGCAGGCCATGTCCTGCGGGGCCGGCCACAGGGTGTGCGCCTCGTGCAGCGGCAGCCGGAAGTTCTCCAGCTCCCGGAACCGGCTGCGCTGGGAGCGCACGATCCGGTTGCCGACGCGCTCCAGCGCCTTGACCACGAGCACGTCGCAGACCAGCAGCAGCCGCGACGTCTCGTCGGCCGCCGTCAGGGAGTAAGCCCCGCACGCTGGGCAGGTGGTCGGGATCAAGCGCCCCGCCCCCGCCCCAGCATCCGACGGCGGCGTTCGTCCCGCGAGACGGCGCTGGCGCGCACGGCATCGGAGTTGAGCAGCGTTCCGGCGCGCTCGACCTCCTCGACTGGCACGCCGTTCTCGAGGGCCCACTCCAGGGCGCGCTGGGCGGCGCCGGTGCAGTCGCCATCCGAGTCGCACACATAGACCGTGCCGTCCGGGCCCCAGCGCATCGCGTCGCGCTCCTCGCCCTTGATCGTCTTGGTGGTCTTCTCCAGCATGAGGTCCTCCTAGTTGTTGACGATGGCCTGGAAGAACGACGAGGCCATGCGGTCGTATCCGCGCATGCTCGGGTGGATCATGTCCGAGAAGTTGCCGGTCGCGGTGCCGACCGCTGCGGCGTTGTCCACCTTGATGATCGTCTTACCGGTCTTCGCGCCCCACGCCGCTTCCCATTCGGCATTAACCGGATAAGTCGTCTGGTTATTCTGTTGGTATATCATCGTGCCCCACAGGACCTTGATATTCGACTTTGCGTTGAATACCGCATTGACAAAGTCGGTCATCGCCTGTTGACGAACAGCCGCCGTATCCGTGGTGTCATTGGTCCCCAGAACCACGATGAGTAGATCCGGGTTGTACGTCGTGATCCAGGCACCGATGCCGTCCGTGCCGAGCGGGTTTCCGGCCGCGCGGCCCGTGCGCCCGGCCGTCTGATCCAGGAGGTCCTGAATCTTCCATCCACCGTAGGAGGCGTGGCCCGTGCCGCGGTAGGCGTAGCTCACGTCGTACGGCTGAAGCGGGTTGGTCGTGTTCCACCCGACCGGGGTGAACTGGAAGCCGGCATCGGCGAGCTTCTGCCACAGCGCCATCCGGAATCCACCGGTGGGCGCCGAACCCTGCCCGAGGACCATCGAATGCCCGGCAGTCAGAATCCGCGTCTTGTTCGCCGCGTCCTTCCCGACCAGCGTGGAGGTGAAACCTCCGGCCGGGTCAATCGCCGTGCCGCCGGCGGTGGGGATGAACTTTCCACCCGTGTACGTGTAGGTAGGCATTTCTTGCTATTCCTTTCAGCCGTAGACGATGACATTGTCGACAGCCTCGACGTAATTTCCGCCTGTGACTGAAATTGAGGGTTGGTAAAGAATTCCCTGGGTGCCGATATCGCACGCACCGGACCAGACGACAGTCCCATTGACCGCGACCGCGGCCTTCTTGTTCACGTGGTCATACCCGGCAGTGATCGTGGCCCCGTTGCTGATCGCCCCGGTGTAGGCTGCCGTCGTGCTGGCCGGGAATACGGTCAACGTGCCGCCGTTCAGACCCAACGACAAGTTCTTGTTGTCGTTGCCGCAGATATAGACGCTGAAATTGTCGTTATTCCCGCCCGCACCGGTCCCCAGGACCCGAAGCTCCAACCCACAGACCGTTCCGGTTGGCTTTCCGAAGCTGACCTTGCTATTGAACGAGGTAATGACCAGGAACCCGCTGGAGTTGACCGAGTAGGTCCCGCCGGACTTAAGCGTGAGGTCTCCGACCGTGCCGCCGAACAGCCCATCCATGCCGCCGGTGACCGTGGGCGCGGCGAGTGTCTGGCCCTTGAAGGTGTCGAAGCTGCCCGAGCGGAACACGGGCAGTGGTGCCCACGTGGCCGTGTTCGTGAACGTCAGCGGCCACGAGGACGTCCCGCTGATCGTGTACTCCGGCCCGGAAGGCTGCACGGTGACCGTGGTGGGCGTGCCCTTCAGGTAGGTGACGTTGCGGGTGCCGGTGAATCCGGCAGAGGGGTAGCTCACTCCGTCGACGACCCAGATTGTGTTCGGCACGCTGGTCAGTGTGACGTACGAGCCATAGACCGAGGTGGACCCGTTGTCGTGAGCGACGGGGACCGAACCGGCCGGGATCGTGACTGGAGTTGTGGAGGCGACGGTCGTGTCGAACGTCAGCGTCCAGCTCGTCACCGGATCGAGGATTCCGAACCGTGCCGGGTCGGAGGACTTGAGCGAGACCGGGACTGAGGCAAGCCCGCCCGTGGGGACGTCCTTGGTGTAGGTCGAGAACGCCGTGTCGGGGTAGTCGGTACCGGCCACGGTCCAAGTCAGGCCCGGGATCTGGTAGATACGGACCGTGTCGTTGGTGACTCCGGTCTGGTCGTTGGCCGTGGGTACGGCGCCAGTCGGGATCGAGACCTTGAACACCGGCTCGGTGGGCGTCGGCGCGGCGAACGTGCCAGTCACCGTGTCGCCTTCGGCCAGGCCGTTCGTCGGCGTCGGCAGAACCGTCGTGCCTGCCCACGTGATCTTTCCGCCCGCGGCACGCGCTGTAGCCACCTGCGCGGAGGTCTTGTCCCACGACGAGCCCGAGTAGGTCACGGTGAGATCCTGCGAGACCGGCGGCGTGGTCGTGCCGCCGCCGCTGCCGCCCGTGCTGCCCAGGGTCACGTCGCCACTGACCCACCCGTCGCCGGCGGCCGGAGTGCGTGTACCGGACCACAGGATCGTGTATCCAAGCGCGCGGGCCGAGGCGATGGCGGCCGGAGTGCGCGACCACGTCGTTCCGTTGTCGACGACGAGCAGCGCGGTCCCGGGCTGGAGGATCGTGCCGCCGCCGCTGCCACCGGCCAGGGCCGCCGCCAGGCCGCTCACCGCAGTGATCGGGAGGCTTCCGTCGGGGAAGATCGGAGCCTCCAGAAACAGCTTCTTCCCGTGGATGCGCTGGTTCCCGAACGTCTTGACGACGCTGGGCCAACGGTCGCCCTCGTCGTCCATGTCCCACGGGATCGGAATTGGTGTGCTGGTCACTGGGAGACTCCCTTAGTTGGTTCGGTGGTGGGTTGAGGTGGTCCGGGCTGAGTCGGCGGGCCGCCCGCGTCGCCTGCGGGTGGTGTGGTGGTGGGAGATGTGGATGAGGTGGGCTGGACGGGCGGAGGCGAGTCGGGAGCGTCGCCTTCCTCGTAACCGCTCTCGCGGCGCACGGCCTGGGCGCTGATGATCCCGCGGTCGAACAGCTCCATGGCCTCTCCGGCGCGGTTGGGGCGCACAACCAGATGCTCGACCTCGTACCACACCACGTGCTGACGGGCCTCGTCCTGGCTCATGCCGAGCGCGCTGACCAGAACTGGCCAGAGATACTGGGTCGTCAGCGCGTCGCAGATCAGCTCGACCAGCGGGGCAATGTGCTGGTGCACCGTCTCGATCGAGGTGAGCCACGCGCCCCAGTGATTCTGCGCGCTCGATCCGGTCAGCAGCTCGGGCGGAACGTCCATGCCCATAGCGATTCGGCGGATGGCCTGATCGACCAGATCGGGGGCGTACTGGTCGAGGTCCTTGGAAAAGTCCAGGAAGTTGAACAGCCCGGTGGCCTCGTCCGGCACGGTTGCCACGATCGGCACGAACGAGCTGGCGCTGGACCGGTCGCGCACCGCGGTGACCATCGCGGTCATCAGCGCCTCGGTGAACTGATCCGGCGCGATCGTGGTCGGGTCGACCTCGGCGGCGAGTGCAGCCGCAGCCTGAAGAGAGCGCTGCGCGCTGGCCGGAACGATCAGCAGCCCGGCGCCGGCCAGCCGCGAGTCGACCTGGGCGGCGGTGCGCATGTCGAGCCCGACCAGGGTGCGCAGCGGAGAGAGCAGCGAGCGCACCGGAGAATCCGGCTCGTGCCAGATCTTGGGGTGCGGACGCCAGACGCGGATGAGCAGGATTGCGTCGACGTCGACGGTGATCGACTCTCCCGGCGCGCCGCCCAGGACCAGGGCGACCTTGCCTTCCTCAGGGAAGCTCAGCTCGGACGTCGACAGCGCGCGCCATTCGATGTCGTCGAGGTTGGTCCCTCCGTCAATCATCCCGACCGTTCCGCGCGGCTCGTCGATCGTCGTCGGGTCCAGGCTGGTCGAAGTGAGCAGCGAGGGCGGGACCAGCGCCGAGGGGATGCCCACGAGCCACCCCTCACCAGCCACGAGCAAACCGGCGGCCAGGCGGGTCACATACTGGCGGAGCTGCTTGGGGCTGTCCGCCAGCGCGACCAGGACGTCGGCGATGCGCTGATCGGTGACCTGTTCCGGATCTTCGGTGGTGTCGTCGCTGAGGTGGCCCACATAGAACCGGGCCTGCCCGGCCCGGTTGGCGATCGTGTTGACGAGAAACTGAAGCTCGCCCACGAGGGAGTACATGTCCCAGGCGTCGGCCTGCCAGCCGGTGTCTCCGGCCGGGGAGGCGCTGCGGCCGCGCCCGACCTGGGTGCCGGGGTTGATCCGCGAACGGGTGAGCCGCTGGGCGCTGGCCAGCAGCGTCCCGTCGTCAGCGCGCCGGGCCGCCATCAGTCCTCGTCCTCGTCGTCGTCCAGAGCGCCGTCGTCGGCCACGTCTCCGAGCCGGGAGCCGATGTGCGCCGCGGCCTCGTTGAGAGCCAGCGCGGACGTCAGCAGGCGCCACCAGCGCGAGTCACCGGCTACCTCGTCGATCAGGGCCACGCCGCCGGCGATCCACAGCCCGATGCAGAACGGGCAGTCGAGTCCTGAGGTCAGCGGCCACCATGAGGGCGGCCGGCCGTGCTCGATCTGGTGAGAGCGCGCGTAGTCGATCAGCGGCTCCTTGATCCACCAGCGACCCGGGATATCGTCGGCCACGACCAGCCGGGTAAGCCGCATGGTCGCCCCGAGGATACGAACCGTGCGTGAAATATCTGTCATGGGATCAGGGTAGACAAAACGAAAGGGCGCCGTCCGTAGACAGCGCCCTTTCGCCCCCGGGTCCCCAGCCGGTTACTTCCCGCTTGAGGCGGAAGTCGGTGTGTCGACAGGCGTCGACTCTTCATCATCGATGGTGCAGGAATCGGAATCCGACCCCTTGTCCTGCGAGCCGGTGCTCGCATCCGACCCCGTGGAGTCGTCGGTACCGCAGCCCGAGTCGTCGGTGGCCGTGGTGTCGGATTCCGTAGCGGGATCGTCGGCGTTGGCGCGCGGGTCGGCGCTCGAGTCATCTGTTCCGGTGCTCGTCGCGGCCAGCGGAGCGACGGCAGCGGGGTCCGACGCGCTGGCGCTGGGACCGGTCGCAGAGCCGGGATCCGCGGTGACGGTCTTGGTCACGGTCACCGTCACGGTGACCGGAGCTGGTGCTGCAGCCTCGGGAGCCGAGGCAGAGTCAGTCGGGATACCGGCACCCGGAGCGCTCGTCGGCGCGTTCGTGGGAACGTCGCTGGGCGAGCTGGAAGGCTGCGCGTAGTCCGTAGGCGCGACCTCGCCTTCGCCGGGGGCCGCCGTGTCGGTTCCGGTGGTGTCCGTGCTGGGGTCGCTGCTCTGGTCCGAGCACGTGCTCGACGCCGAGGGCGAGGGCGTACGATGTGCGGCCTCGAGGGCGCCCTCACCGGAGGTGTTCGTGATCGCGTGGGCCACGCCAGGGATGATCAGCGCTGCCGCCGAGACGCTCAGGATGCCGAGATGCTTGACCTTCATACTGCCCCTATCTTGTCTGTCGTTGTGTCACAACGTAAGACAGCCTACAGGGTGCCTCCGCGCTGGGGCACAAACCGCCGTACGCGTCCCGGCACACCTCGCACAGCGCCTCTCCGGTCAACGGCCGGGACAGCGGCGCGGGGACGGTGTGGGTGCTCTCGTTCATCGGCTCGACGCGGACGAGGTGTACGTGCGGCAGGCGTCTCGGGCCGTGGCGTACGCCTGCGCAACCGTGGTAGCGCTGGAGATGTGCTCGCTCAGTGGTCCGGCCTGCTCGTTGATCGCGGCCATGTCCGAGCGGGCCACCGCGTCGAACATCTTCCCGGTGAGCCCGAGGTACGTGGCGTAGGACTGGCCCATGGCGTCGGCCTTGGTCAGGGCGTCGGCGCACGCCGCGGGCAGCGCGCGGTCCGGGGCGGGAGCGGTGACGGTGGTCGTGACGGTAGGCGCGGAAGATTCGGTGCCGCTGCAGGCGGTGGTCAGCCCGAGCAGCGCGCCGAGCGCGGCGGTGGCGGCGGCGAAGCGGAGGGTGGTGGGGCGGCCCATGGTGTTCTCCTCTGGTGTGGTGGTGCGGTGTGGTGTGGTGTGGTGTCAGTTGATTGTGGCGGAGAGGACGCGCTGCGCGGCAGTAGCGCGCACAGCGTAGACGTCGCTGTCTTCGCTGTAGGTGATCGTGAGCGCAAACGTGCTCGGGTCGGTGTCGGGATGGTTCAGGACCAGGCGGGTCAGGCGGGTTATCGCCCCGATCAGCGGGTCTGCGCGGCCGGGCAGCGGGGTGCGATCTTCTCTGAGGATGAGCAGTTCTGCAGTCTTCACGGTTCATACTCCTGATCTGCGGCGAGGGCGTCGGCGAGCTGGCCCTCGGTGAGGTTGTCGTACTGGTCTTGACGGGACTGGGTGTGCACGGGGCAGTGGGTTCCCCAAGAGCACCGGCACGCGCACCGAGCGCACAGCTCGGAGGGCGATTGGATATGCGGGTAGTCCGAGACGTAGAACACCCCGGAGGTGAACCGGCCGCAGCGCTCGCAGCGGGTCGGCGTGCTCACAACACGACCTGGTAGTCGTCGACAACGGCGCGTAGCGCGGGCGGGAAATCCTCGAAGTTCTCCACGAACACGCTGTTGCGTGTGGGGGTGCCATCTTCGCCGATCACTGCGCACAGCAGGCGGGCACTGCGCAGCCGGCCGGCGTCGAGAGTCCAGGTGAGCTTGATCGTCAGCTCCAGCGGCGCCAGCAGCACGCCGTCGCGGACGAACTGCGCGGCGTCGATGACAGAGGCAGTCGCCGTGCCGGAGATCCGGCGCTCTTCCAGGTCGAGGACGGTCATCGCTCCGAGTCCTCCAGCTTCACGGACTCGATCAGCTCCCATGCCCAGGAAGGCATTTGGCTGGAATCCCAGCTGTGGAGGGTCACCTGACGGGCACCCAAAGAGCCACCCTTGAGGATGGCCGGACCGGTGAGCACACCGCGGCGGCGAATGGCGCGATCACGACCGACGATGACGGTCACGGAGAAATTAGTGGGCTGAAACAGTCGGCCCCGG
This sequence comes from uncultured Nocardioides sp., assembly GCA_965364795.1. GTDB lineage: Bacteria > Actinomycetota > Actinomycetes > Propionibacteriales > Nocardioidaceae > Nocardioides. The sequence goes on along the minus strand of CBDTZB010000061.1, from coordinate 1,789 downwards.
TACTCAAGCGGTTCGGCGTCAGTGATCTCGAAGCTGACGGTTCGTTCGGTCGTCTCGAACAGGCGGGTGATGTTCACCGGGGACTCTCTTTCGTTGACGGGACGTTCGTTCTCTCACGTGGTGGGCCACCAGCTCCGGTCGCTCTCGATGCGGTGCCGGTGGCGCTCGTGGGGCGGCGGGACTCGAACCCGCTCTGTCTGCCAGCGCCCCTGTTGTGCGTGCTCAGATCACGAGGCCATCTCCTGCCGGGCCGCGACGACGCGGCGGTCCAGGCGGCGCAGCTCGGACAGCACGACCGCGAAGCACCGGTGCGTACCGATGAGTAGCTCGGCAGCGTCCACGTCGACGAACGTGGCCACGATGGTCGAGGTGGACTTCCCGTCCTTGCGGGTGATCACCTCGTTGCGCCGGATGAGTTCGTACGAGGCCGCGTCGCGGGCGATGCGCCAGGCGTACTGCCCGCCATCGAAGTCAAACCAGCGCAGCTTGGTGCGCCGAGAATCCCTGGCTAGATCGACGATGGATGTCATGTCTGGTCAGCTCCCCACAGTTTGAATGTGTTCCCTTTGTGTGCTCTGATCGTAGCACAGTTCACTCTGTGGATTCAAGGCCCGTGACCTGGCATTTTTCACCTGTGACCAGACCGCCAGGACCAGACATACGGCGGCCGCCGCCCACAAGATCGCCCGATGCTGCGCCGAGGCGGACCACACAATCGCCTCGACGAGCACCTGGTCCGGGCTCATGACCCGCCGCTGAGGGTGACTCCGCTGACGGCCCAGCTGCCGCCGGAGGCGTCGTTGATCTTGACCAGCTCGACCACTGCCAGCTGCCCCGTCGAGAGCGTCATCGACAGACTGGCGCGCTCGCCCACCGTCGAGGCCGAACCGGCGCCCGTCAGGTCGGCCGTGGGCACCGCGGTCGGATCAGCATTGCCCAGATCGACGCGGAATCCGGGGCTGGCCAGCGGGACTAGCCGGGCGCGCCACGCTGCGGCCTGGTCGAGACCGTGGCCGGCCCCGTCGAGCCAGCGGCGCATGAACTCCTGCGCCACGGCCGAAGGATCGGTGCGGTCGGGATCCGTGGTGGGTGCCCACGTCGGGGCGACCGTGTGGCCGTGCGTGTCGGTGGTCTGCCCGTCCTGCGGCCCGCGTGGCATCCCAAGCGGATCGCCGGTGGCCACGACGTGCGGATCGCGCGGGGCGACCGTAGCCGTGATCATCGGCGGCTGTGCGTCCTTGCCCTTCCAGATCAGGCCCAGGCCCGCGGTCACCCACAAGCTCTGCCCGATCACGACGAGGAGAGTCAGGGCCACGACCGCGACGATTCCGGTCGTGATGAACCGCCGCGGGCTGTCCATCACCCATTCGCGCCAGGCCCGAATCCTCCGGATCAGCTTGTCCTTCTTGATCTTCACTGGACTTCCTCCTTTCGCTCAGCGGGACGGGGCGGTTCGAGGGCGCGGCGGTCGGGCACGGAGGCCGAGGCGGGCCGGTACGGGGCGTTGACTCCTCCCCCGCCGTGGTGGACGGCAGCCGAAGCCGGTACGCGGCCCGCAGGGGACCCTCCGCGGCCAGAGAACGCGGCCCCAGCTCCGGAGCTAGCGGCGGCGCCTGCCAGGCTTCCGGTGCTCTGGGTCTGCGACGGTGCGACCCGCCCGCCCGGAAGCGCCCGGCTGGTCACCTGGTGGGTGACCGAGGACCGCACCAGGGTCCCGGCGATGACCGTGCCCGAGGCGACCGTGCCGACGCCGGGTGCGCCGGCTGCGCCGAACGCGAGCGCGGCCTGA